>NZ_JBSFET010000190.1:0-5044 GCF_053594575.1 Streptomyces sp. NPDC001880 | reverse complement strand
TCATCACCGTGCGTAGCCTGATCCGGCGGGCATGGGCGACTCACCGCTGGGACGAACGGCCGAACCGCCGACCATGACCTCACCCCTATCCGCGCGAGCTCTAACTTGCCTTAATGGGCTGCCTTGTGTTGGCCTGCAGTTCAGTTGACAACACTAGATAAGCCGCGTCGGCTGTTGGCGAGGGCACTGGTGTTGCCGCGCAGGCAGGTGTCGGCGAAGTCCTTCGAGGTGTAGACGATGGGGTTCACCCCGAACGCCTGGCGGGTTTTGGTGAGGAAGTCGGCGACCTGGGTGTTGTTCACCCCGGACGGGCACCGGCCGCGGATCTTCTCCAGGTCGACCACCGGCGGCAGCTGTCCGGGCCGCTTGCCGTCGTAGCCGGCGGCCCTGGCTGTACGGATGAAGTGGTCGGCCTGGGCGGCGCCGGAACCGGTGTCGTAGAAGTTGTACGGCGCGGCCATCAGCCCGGCCCGCGACGCCCCCGCGAAGTCACCGGTCGTCGGTCTCGTCCAGAACGAACAGTTCCACTGCTCCGGCACAACCGATCTCGCGACAGGGCGGTAAGGGACGCGTACGGCGCACAACGACCCATTTACTGTGCCCCCGGCGCACGGCGAAGCCGCGCTGAGCTGCTGTTGCTCAATTCGTCTGGGCTCGGGGACCGCTGATGTGCGAGGGTGACTTGCCCGATTCTTGACGCTCTGGTGGTGAGGCTGCGGGCACGGGAGGTGCTGACGAACCAGATGCTTAGGAATAAGGGGTTGCGCGGCGGCGGATGCGGCGTGGGCGGCGGCCCGGCTGGCCGAGGCGTGTGGAGACTCGTTGCCGCGTTGCAGGCCGTTAGCCTGTCGGTATGTCAGAGCGTGTCATGCCCGGTCGCACGGACGGCCTGATCACCCTGGGTGCCGCGGACGCTCTGTGGGTCGATTTGACGGCCGACAGTGCTGTGCCGACGGCTTCTGGGGCATTCACCTGTTCTCCTGCCCATGCCCGGGTGGGGTACGTCCTGCTCGGCGGCCATGCGGTGGCGACGGTGAGGGCGAGCGGCAGTCAGTGGAGTGTTCCGGAGGTTGAGGTGCGCCGGGCGGCCGCGGAATTGAACGCGGTTGGGATGGATCGGCAGGACCTGGTCCGTATCGGTCCGTTTCGTGGGGCGCTGAGGCAGGAGTGCAACGAGGAAACGCCGCTGCGTTGGCGCCAGCGCATCATGGGGGAACTGCAGGAGCTGGGCGGCCCCGAGCGGGCAGCACGACGTGAAGACGCCCGGCCGTACCATCTGGCGGGGATCGACTGGCGACAGATAGTCGTGGAGCAGACCCGCGACGGGACGCAGCGGACGTGGTGGCTGCCGCGCGCTGTGGTCAGGCTGCTCGACGCGGCCGAGCACTCCGAAACGCAGTGGGTGCAAGCCGCGCGGACCCGCCAGGCAAGCGCAGCCGTCACCGAGCCGCCCTCCCACCCCCGGCAGGCCCGAGACGCCGACGGTCGGCGGACGACGAGCCCCGAGGGCCCCACCGCCTCACTGCGCCTGTACAACGGAGAACTGGAAGGCCAGCTGTACTCGGTGCTCAGCAGGAAGCCCGGTACCTCCCGAAGGGTGGCCGGGTGGGCGTGCGCCGTCTGCCGCACTGCGCCCGCTGCCGTCCTCGACCACTGCCACGAACACGGCTACGTCCGCGCCCCCGTCTGCCAGTCCTGCAACACACAGGAACGCCCCGACCACCTGTACAGCAACGACATCCGCGTGGCGAACCGCTACACACGCCTCTTCCACACCGACGCCGACGACTGGCTTCTCCACTGGCACCGCTGCCCCGGCTGCCGCGCACGCACCACCCTGCCCCTGCCGCACCTCGCCGCATGGACCGCCCTCATAGCCTGCCGATCGCTGCGCCCGACCCACCGCGCGCCCCGCGGGCGCAAGCCCTGCGGTGTCCTGCGCGTGTCCTGGACGGGCAGTCAGAACGCGCCCCGTTCCTGCCTGCTCACTGTGGCCGTCGACTTCTGCCCCTCCGGCGAGCATCGTGTCCTGGCGCAAGTCCCTTACCGCGAAGCCGCCGAGCGGTTTCGTTTCTGGTTGGCCGAGACGGCCCCTGCCGTGGCCGCCGCGGCCGGTCCTGACCGCTTGGACGGCCTCCCTGCCCAGTTCCGGCCAGTCATCGCGGACACCAGCGGCGAGGGCCTAGCACTGTTTTGAGCGAGCACCGGACTCTGCTGCGCAATTCGCGAGTCAGGCCGTGAGTCGGTAGGCGAGGCGTTCGAGGCGGCTGCTGCGGGGGCGGTGCTGGTCGTGGCCGGTCCAGTAGGCGTCGAGTCTGACGACGTTGAGGGCGGTTGCGGAGAAGGCGTGTTGGAGACGGACCTTCGGGAGCCCACGGTAGCGGGCCCGGCGGATGCCGGTGATATCGAGGGCCTGGTTGATGGTGCCCTCGACTCCCGCGCGCAGTGCGTACTTCGTCTTCCAGGTCTCTGTCTTCTGCTCGGCCCGGGCCCTCGCGAGGGCTTCTTCGGGTTCTCTCGGCCGCAGAGTGAGCATGCGACGGCCCAGGACGGAGCTGGTGCACTGCTCGCGGAAGGGGCAGGGGCGGCAGGTCAGGACGCCGAAGGTGATGACGATCGCGTCCGTCCCGTGCTGTTTGACCGGGTTCCAGTGCGCGCTGGTCTTCCCGGCGGGGCAGCGGACCTGGCGTGCCTTTTAGGGCGCGTATCGAGTCGTGATCACAGAGTGGTCCGGGTGAGGTCTTTGACCCAGATCATCGAGGCGCGCAGGTGGAGGCCGGCGAGGTAGCTGTCGGGGATCTTGTCGTATCGGGTGGCGATGCCTCGCCATGCCTTGAGCTTGTTGATCAGGCGTTCGACGGTGTTCTGCTCCTTGTAGAGGCCGGCGTCGTGGCTGACGGGCCGGCCGCCTCTGGAACCCTTCTTCTTTCGGTTGGCGGCCTGGTCCTTCTTCTCCGGAATGACCGCCTTGATACGACGTTTGCGTAGGTGGGCGCGGTTGCCGCGCGACGAGTACGCCTTGTCCCCGGCGACTGCGTCAGGCCGGGTGCGGGGACGGCCGACGGGCCCGCGCACCCGCACCTTCTTCAGGACCGGGATGAACTGCGGGCTGTCCGCAGCCTGGCCCGCGGTCAGGATGAACGCCAGCGGGCGGCACTTGCGGTCGGCAGCGAGGTGAACCTTGCTGGTCTGCCCGTCCCTGGAGCGTCCGAGGAGGGCGGCCTTCAGTCGGAGTCTGTGCCGACGCCGGATGAGCCTTCGTTCTTCCCTTGCGGGATCTTGACCGCTTTGTCCTTCGGGGCTGCCCCCTTTGACCTGGCCTTCTCCTCCTCGGCGGCGGCCTTCTCCAGAGCGGTGACGACGTCCTCGTCGAGGTGCATCCCGGCCGCGTCGTGGTGGGCTCGGGCGGTGGTGGAGTCGATGCTGACCAGGGACAGGTCCACCTCACCGCGCTTCGCGGCCTCCGCGATCAGGCCCTCCAGCAGGGCCTCGAAGACCCCGGCGTCACGCCACTGCCGGAAGCGGTTGTGGACGGTCGACCAGGCGCCGAACTCCGTCGGCATCTCCCGCCACTGCCCGCCCGTCTTGAACCGCCAGATCACACCCTCGAACTGCTGCCGCAGCCGCTCGGGGTACGGGCCGTACTTGCCGATCGGCAGGTACGGCTCGATGAATTCCCACTCCGCGCCGGTCAGTTGTACTCGCGTCACGTCAGACTGTCTATCGGACCGAGCCGTGCCACGAAGGCACATCCCGCAGATTGATCACGACTCGATACGCACCCTAGTCGATGGCGAAGGCGCTCTTGTCGAAACCGACGATGTCCGCTGATGGAGCCCCCCCACGTACGCCGTCGACCCACGGCCCACCGGACCCCCTGGCGGTTGTGGGAGGAGGTTGGAGAGGACGCGGCTGCCCGGCAGGGCGTGTACGCCCCGGTGTACTCCGTCTTCTTCGGCGCGCGGAACAGGATCGTCATCGCCCCCGGCGACTCCCGGTCCATGGCCCTGATCCCCGAGAAGTGCGAGGGCTACTGCCAAGGTGTGGACGGCCGGACGGGCCCCAACCTGGCGTGCGAGACGTGCGGGCGGGCTGTGGCGACCCGCATGGACGACTGCGGACTGTGGCAGACGGTGTGGCTGGAGCCCGACGCGGTCGTACCCTGCCCCTCGGGGCTCCCTGCCGGTCCGTCTCCTGACTGGGACGACCTGGAGCACGCCGCGCATCGCGTCCCGCCCGTCGAACCCAACGGGTCGCGCGGATAGGCGTGCGGTCACGGTCGGCGGTTCGGGCGTTCGTCCCAGCGGTAAGTCGTCCATGCCTGCCTGATCAGGCTACGCACGGTAATGATCGTGTCGACAAAATCGAAGAATGCACCGATGACGGTGGTGCGCCGCTCGTAGCAGCGAGCGTGGACCATCCTCCGAGCCGCATTGCCCCGTCGACCGACCAGGCGGTGGAGCGGCAGTCGCATGAACGCGGGCACTCAGCCTCTGGGCGTTCCCGGAGCCGGAGCCGGTGGCCAACGACCAGTCGACCCCTATCGTCCACTGCGCCGAAGGATGTATAGGGGGGTCGTCCGCGCGCACGACGCCCCTGACTGGTGGTCGGGCGAGCCTGGAAAGCACACGGGGTTGTCGATAGGAGTCGGCCCTACCGTCACCAGGAGCGCTATGTCCGAGCTACACATACGACAACCCGCTCCCGCGCCCACGGCCGTCGGGGCAATGGGCCGCGCGTTGGCCGGCGGCCTGATCATGGCGGTGGCGCTCGGTATCGGCAACGGCCTCGGACCCGTACTGGCGGACGCCACCGGAGCCAGTGGCATGGCCGCCCGGCTGATCGCTGCGGCCCTCGTCACCGTCGTGGCCGTGCCGTTCGTCCTGCGCCTGTCACACCCTCGGACGGTCGGCTTCGGCAGTCCGGGCGCGAGCCTACGGTCGTTCCTCACCGGCGTTGGGGTGACGGCCGCGGCAGCGGCGCTGGTCCTGGGCGCGGGCACGGCTGTGGGGTTACTCGTCTGGCAGCAGCTGGACCTCGTCAC
>NZ_JBSFET010000189.1:0-5200 GCF_053594575.1 Streptomyces sp. NPDC001880 | reverse complement strand
GCACCTGGACGAGGTCTTCGTGAAGATCAACGGTGAGCTGAAGTACTTGTGGCGGGCCGTCGACGCCGACGGCAACGTGCTCGACATCCTGGTCCGGGGCCGAAGGGACAAGGCCTCAGCCCGGCGCTTCTTCCGCAAACTGCTCAGGAATACCTGCTCGGTGCCGCGGGTGATCGTCACCGACAAGCTCCGCTCCTACGGCGCGGCCCACCGCGAGGTCATGCCCTCCGTCGAGCACCGTTCCCACAAGGGCCTGAACAATCGGGCCGAGAACAGTCATCAGCCCACCCGGCAGCGCGAACGCGCCATGAAAGGCTTCCGTAGCGTCGGCGGAGCCCAGCAGTTCCTGGTCGCGTTCAGCGGTATCTCACCCCACTTCAGGCCCCGCCGCCCACTACCGCACCGAGATGACCACCCGCTTCGCTATCTGGGATCAGATCACCGGCGTCGCCGGCCTGCCTGCCGCGGCCTGAGCACCGAGCCGGAACCCGGCCCCACCACACCCGACACACCGTCAGGCACGCACACACTCAACAATGTGACAGCGCCGCTGCTCCAGCTCGGCGACCTGCCCGGCCTCCAGCGTCCCGGCCGCGTAGGCGCGGCGCTGCTCGGCGATCCACTGTCCGAGCGGATACCCGCCGACCGCGCCTCAGTCCTTGGGCGTGACGGCCGTGTACGGCACCCGCAGCACGGTGTTCCCGGTCTCGCGCAGCCACCGCCAGCGTTACCAGAAGAGCACCGGGAATCTGCCCGAGAGGTGGCGACGCGTGTGGAATGGCAGGGGGCGCTCTCAGGCTGCGGTATTGAGGAGGTTGGTGCCTGCGAGGGTGGCGGAATGGAGGGCGGTGTTGTGGTGCCGGGTGGTGTGGGTGAGGCCGGCGGTGCGGAGAACGGTCGCGTGCTGGCTGGCGCTGGCTGGGGAGATGCCGGCGTGGCGGGCGAGTTCGGTGGTGGTGCAGCCGGAGTGGTGGGCGATGGTCCACAGCACCACGGCGCGGGTGTGGCCGAGGAGCGTGGTCAGGGAGTTGGGGATGGTGCTGAGGGCTCGAGCGGTGTCTGTGGACGGCAGGAAGGGGTCAGTGTCGCGAAGGCCGATGGGATAGGTCAGCCACGGTTGGGGTTCAGCTGTGTCGTCCAGCGCTGGGTAATTCGCCCCGAAGACTGAGGGGATCAGGAGCAGGCCGCGGCCTGCGAGATGGATGTCGCCTGCGTTGCCGGAGGCCATGGTGAGTTCCAGTACGGGTTCATTCCACCGGATGTAGCGGGGGTTGAGTCCGGACAGCAATGTGTGGAGTCCCCCGTGGGTGGCCTGGCGGGTGCGCAGTGCCTGATCCGCGCGACTGAGTGCATCGATGTGCTGCTGGTACGGGGCAATGACGTGCTGATGAGCGTGGGCGGCGGTGTCGGCGAGTTCCGTGAGCAGTTGCTTGTTGCTACCGAGTGACTGTGTCCAGGTCGGTGCGGCACGCTGATGGCCGCGTCCGGACCAGGTCTCCATGTCCTTGCGGACACGGGCGGCGGGCGTGGCCCGCACCTGGTCCAGTGCCTCTTCAAGACTGCTGGCAGTCGCGTGATCGAGGAAGTCCACTGTCCAGCCCGTCGGCGGGATCAAATCGAATAGTCGCCTTACCCTGGGCGACAGACGGCGCAGCGATTCCCTGCGCCAGGCCCCGAACCGAGTCGGATGGCTGCCTTCTTGCAGCAGTCGCAGCGCGATGTCCAGCTCCAGCATCGGACGAGGTCCATCAGCCAGCCGGGTGCGGGCCAGATCTGCGGCCGTGAAGTGAATACGTAAAGGCATGTGCAGAGCCTGACCAAGATGTCGTTATTCGGGCTAGGCCAAATCACGTCGCCCCTCGATCACCTGCTCAGCCAACCTTGTACGCGAGCGAGCACGAACACAGTCCACTACGGGCAATCTGGACACACTCCACGCGCGGCGCTCGAGTCTCGGAACACGGGAGCGATGGCGGCGGGGTGTTCGACAACAGATGACACCAAATGTGGGCACCGAAGCGAATCCACCAATTAGTTGCTCTCACCGCACGGTCGAGAACGCGGCGAGGCTAACGATGACGCGCAGCAACGCCGCACAGTCCTGTCGCCCGCGTGGCGACGAGCTCATGAACGAGACAGGGAGAACTGTGAAAATCCGAGGCATACTCACAGGCACTGCCGCGATCGCCGTATTGGCGGTGCAGCCCATGGCCGCGCACGCCGCCCCCGCCGCATCGGCGGACGCATCCGCGAGCGTGGCGAACGAAGCACCGAACTGGACACCGTCGAACGTCGACACCTCCTGCGACTGGGAACCTGACTCGAACGGTGCCGGGGGCACCAGCGTGAAGAACAAGATCTGGCTCAGGAGCGGGCCCGGCGCGGGCTGTGGCAACGCCAGCGGCTACACGCTCCAGGTGGGCACGCGACTCGGCGGCTGGTGCTACGCGTACAACGAGTCCGGGAACAAGTGGTACTACGTCAGCGTCGGCGGCGCGGCTCCGTACGGCTGGATCTACTCGGGGAACGTCACGTCAGACGCGAGCTCGATCACCAAGCCCTGCTCCTGACGTGAGCCGAGCAGTTCCGTGAGTTGACCCCGATTCGCCGGGAGTTTGCCCGGCTTGACTGGGAAAAAGCTCGACCAAACAAGAACTGGTGCTTCAAAAAAAGGGCACTCAGCAGATCCTAGAAGAGGGAGAAACCATGCGCATCACAGCGAGGCGGGCCTTCACCACACTCGCGACTAGCGCGGCCGTCGTCATGATGGCCACGGCGGGAGCCTCAGCCGCCCCGGCTCCGGGCACGGGCGGTGTCACGCCCGCCACCCTGGCACCCGCCGGGGCCGAGGGCTGGGAATACATCGGCGAGTTCTCCCGGGCGAACTGCATAGACCTGCGAGACTCCTATGCAGGGTCGGCCAAGTGCGTTCGGAACGCTGGCGGCCTGTACGACCTCTACGTCTGGGTGTGATCCGCTGCTCTCCTGGACCAGTGCGCGAGAAAGCTGCCCGAGGGCGAACACGCGGCGGCCACAGGTCCGTGAGAGCGATCCGCTGGCCCTATGAACCGGGCCCTGCCCCCGCGATCCCGTCGCGAGGGCAGGGCTCCCGCCGTTTCCGATCCGCCCGCGACGGTGCCTCCTTTCCGAACGGCACTGTCACGTTGGCTGACCGGGTGGGATGATCTTGTGGTTGATCGGCATTGTGAATCGCCCCGGGTTCGGTAGAGATCTCAGATTGTGGTTGTGACCTGGGGTTTCGTGGATTTCGTGTAGTGGTTGGTCTCGTATTCGACGGGCGGGACGTGGCCTATCTCACCGTGGAGTCGGCGGTGGCAGTACCAGTCGACCCATTCGGCGGTGGCGAGCTCGATCTGGGAGAGCGTCTTCCAGGGCCGGCCGGGTTTGATCAGCTCGGTTTTGAACAGGCCGATCGTCGATTCCATCAGGGCGTTGTCGTAGGCGTCGCCGACCGAGCCGATCGATGCTGCGACGGGCAGGTGCACCAGCATCGTGTAACGAGTCGTGCGCTCGACGAGCGTGCCGATCGCGGAGCGGTGGCCGACGCCAACGATGCAGTCGTCTTCCCAGTGGCCGGGAACGGCACGGTCGGTGGCTTCGGCGGGCCGGTCGCTGATCACCACCATGGGGGCGGTGAACCGGTGCTGCGCTTATGTGCTTGGCGATGGGGGCGTCGGCGGGCTCGTCCGGTCCGCAATGCCGTGGTCAGCTCCCGGCGGAGTTCACCGCGGCCTTCGACGTAGAGGGCCTGGTAGATCGTCTCGTAGGCCACGTGCATCTCCGACCGGTCGGGGAAGCGCGCCCGCAGAACCTGGCTGATCTGCTCCGGGCTCCACCGCTGTTCGAGATGGCGCTGGATGAAGTCTCGCAGCTCGGGATTCTGCCCTGTCTTCCCGGCCTTCGGGCGAGGCCGCCGGGCCTCTGCGCGGCTCTGAGCTGCGTGAGGGCGGTAGACCCACTTGGACGCGTCTCCCCATAGCGGCATGCCATTGCGGCGTATCTCCCGGCTGATCGTGGAGGGACTACGGCCGAGCTCGGTGGCGATCTGCCGGATGGATGCCTTCTCTATCAGCCGGTCGGCGATGTGAAGGCGGTCGGCCTCACGCAATTACCGCGACGGACCGTCCGACGAGATCGGCCTCCGTACGCTGGCCTGGCCTTCTCCCTGGTGGTCGCCGCACGTCCGTTCCGCCACCGCCTGCCGGTCCGCAGGTTGATGCCAACCCTGCGGCACGCTTCCCGACTGCTCAGCCCCTGGTCCATGAGCCGGGGGCCTTCCTCATACCGCGAAAAGCTAGGCGAAGACCTTCTTCCAGGCCATCCCGCCGAAGCCGAACACGAAGAACACGTAGCCGGTGTACAGGGCCCAGATCCATAGCATCCCGCCCCACGTCGCGGCTACGACCATCACGGTGAACAGCGCCAGCAGAGCAAACGTCAGCCCGGCTCCCGGCCAGAAGTCGGAGCGCAGACCGTCATAGCGCCGGAAAGCCGCCACCACGCCGACGACCTCACCGACCAGCAGCAGCGGCACCAGAACCATCCGGGTGCCGAACGTGAAGAACAACCCGTCTGGCTCCTCCGAGAACCCCCACAGCATGGTCGTCACCGTAGCCAGCAGCCACGGCACCACGGCCACCCAGATGACCAGTGGAAGTACCACACGCCTGATCGGCATCACAGCAGACATCCCCAAGCAGCGTTGCTCACCAAACTCACGCTACTCTGCCCCGCCCCGCCACAGTGCAGGGGGCTGTCCGGACGGTCACGGCGAGCGGCAATGGCCTTCCCGGTGGCTGGCTGGAAGTGGCGGGAGAGTTCGGTCATCGCCGCCGAGGCCGCTTGGATTATGGGCTGGATCGCCTCCGCCATTTTCTTCATCAGCGCCATGACGGGCGCCGCCGCTTCTGCGACGACCGCGTTCGCCTCGGCGATGACGGGGGCCGCGCGGCCCGGCCCGCCGTGCTCCAGACCGCACTGCTCAAGGCGTCGTCGGAGAAGGGCTTCCGGCGCACGCTCGCGCCGGTAGGGGGCCGGGGCGAGGGCGGGTGCGTGGCGGGCGGGGAGCATCGGGTCGACGAGGAGTGGAGGAGTGCTTCCAGACCGCCAAGGGCGAGTGCGGCCTGGACCACTACCAAGTCCGGCACTACCGGGCCTGGTACCGGCACATCACACTCTC
>NZ_JBSFET010000188.1:0-5238 GCF_053594575.1 Streptomyces sp. NPDC001880 | reverse complement strand
GCAGCAACTCGCCGAGCTGCGGGCCGTGGCCGATCCGCTGCGCGACGGCCTGCTGTTCGGCACCGCCCGCCCGCTGGAAGACGCGGTGCACGACGTCCTCGTGGCGGCAGGCGCCGCAGTGACCCGCCTCGACGACGTGTACGGCACCGAGTCGGCGGACCTGCTGGCCGAGTACGGCGACCGCCGAATCCTGGTCGAGGTGAAGTCGGCGAACAACCGGCCACCGCACAGCCTGCCCGACAAACTGCTCAAGCACCTGAACACCTGGCCCGGTCTGGCCGGGACCGAGCCTGTTGACGGCGGCGTCCTGGTGGTCAACCACCAGATCAAGCTCCCACCCGCGCAGCGGGACGCCGAGGTCTACACCGACCGCGCGTTCGCCGACGCGCTGACCATGCCGGTGATCGGCAGCGCCCGTCTGCTCGACTGGTGGCGCCGCGAAGACTGGGATGCCGTGCGACACGCCATCTTCGGCGACACCGGCGTCGCGCAGCCTCCCGAGATCACCGTGCCGGATACCGATCCGAAGGCGTCCGGGCGGCCCAGCCTGCTCTCGCGCCTGCGCCGGTAGCCAGCGCCAAGGACGCGCTACAGGTGCAGGCGGTGGGTGCCGCCCATGCGCGAGGTATGCAGCGGTCCGGCGGGCCCGGCCAAGCGCCGGAGCTAAACTGGCGCGGATCCAATCATGGAATCCCGAGCAGCGCGGGGACGTCGTCACAGGCCAGCCACTCGCAGATCGCGTTCGGGATCCAGACCGAGCCGGCCCGCTCGCCTCTGGTCTGCGCTCACCGGGTACTCGCTGCTGACGCTCACGCTTTCAGCATCACCGCACGCGACTGCGAACGCCCGGACCAACACCGCCCGGTGCTTCGGGGACCAGGCCGTAGTTCGGATCAACGGCCGGATCAGGAGCACGCACTCATGGGCGCCGTAGCGACAGGCCCTCGTCGGGCAGGCCGTCCGCGGGATTCAGACCCCGCGGGCGGCGTCCGCCCGCTGGAGAGTTTGGTTCAGGTGCCACAGCGTCACGGCAGGGAGGAGTCCGCCGAGCCGGTCGGCGGCCCTCAAGTGAGCAACGCCGGACATCAATTCGGCCTTGGCGCGGGAGGCGGTCTCCTCGTGAAAGGTTCCTGCAGCCTCTTCCAAGAGGTCGGCCAGCTCGGCGACGCCTGGATCGTCCGGCACTACACCGCCCCACCGAGCCGCGGCGCCGCTGAGCTTGATGATGACGCGGCCTCGTGCTCCGGCCAGGCGCAATGAGAGATCTTCATTGATCACATGCGACATCCTCTCCTATGCCTGGCTGCGGAGCAGGAGTTCGGCAGAGGGTGCACCACCTGGCGGGCAGAGGACGGTTCGCCGCAGGTGTCTCAGAGGGCCGGGCCGGGCCGCGCCGCTGGCAGCGTTTACAGTTGTGGCCGCTCTTCGGGCCCGGTCGCGATGCCAGCCTTGTTCGACTCCGCCAGGGCCCGCTGAAGCAGGGCATACACCTTGCTTCTCTGGGGCTGGGCGGTGATGCATGCCGCGCTCGCGTCGGCACCACAGGCAGCACCCGCGTAAGCCTCCAGATACCGCGCTGACGTCGCTACCCTGCCCGCCGCGTCCCAACCGTCCAGGAAGGCGGTGAGGTTCCGGCGCGCCGCTCTTCCTCCTGGACAGACTGGCCGGCGAGAACGCCGCAGTCGGCATACGGAGCGGCAGTGAGGCCCAGACGCTGGAGACCCTCTGTCAGTGGTGCCTGATATCTGCTGTCCTGTCAGATACGCCGCAAGCATGCCGGATCGCCAGGAGACGCGATTCATGCCTTTCACCGCGCTGCACCCTGAACTGGGCCGCCTCGACTCAACCCTCCCCGGCCTCGGACACGGCCTGGAATGGGGCCGGATCCACAAGGCCCGTCCCCGCGTCCCGCTCACCTGCCCGGACTGTTCCTGGGGCCTGCACCCGAAGGTCTCCCGGTACGGGGTCCGGTACTTCTGCCACGACCCGGAACGGCCCAAGTCGTGTGAACTGCTGAACGAATCGTGGGAGCACCACATGCTCAAGTTGGAGATGGCGGGTGCGATCCGGGCGGCCGGGTGGTTCGCGGCGCTGGAGGTGCCGGCCGAGGACGGGTCGTGGCGGGCGGACGTCATGGCCTCGTCTGCGGACGGGAGTCGGCGCATGGCCTGGGAGGCGCAGCTGTCGCAGATCACGGTGGACGACATTGCTGATCGCACCGATCGGTACGCCGAAGAGGGGATTCGGGTGTGCTGGGTGCATCCGGGCGCGCGGCCGCCACGGTGGATCAGTGCGGTGCCGGCCGTTCGTGTCCGGGCTCCGAAGGAACGGGGGCAGCCGTGGGTGGTGGACGACGGGCTCGCCGGGTTCGTCTACCGGAGCGGGCGGTGGGAGTTTCGGGAGGAGACGCTGGAGCGGTTCGTGCGCTGGGCGCTGGAGGGGCAGCTCGTTCCTGCCGAGGTGCTGTGCCGGTACCGGCGGGTGTACCGGGTTGTCGAGGGTGAGCGGCGTCGGTTCAAGCGGGATCTGTGGTGGACCTCGAAGCGGTCGGTCGCCGATCAGGACAGGCATGAGGCGATGCGGCAGAGGCAGGAAGCCGCGCGGGCGGAGCGGGAGGCCCGCCAGCAGGAGCAGGAGGAGGCCGCGGAACGGCGCCGGAAGGAACTGGAGGAGAAGGAGCGGGTACGGAAGGCCGAGGAGGACGAACGTCGGCGGCTGCAGCGGGAGGAGGCGCACCGCGTCTTCATGGAACAGATGCAGCAGCGGTGGGCGGAGGAGGAAGCGCGCCGGGAACAGGAGCGGGTGGAACGCGAGGCACGTCTCGCCCGTGAGCAGGCCGAGCGTGAGGAGCAAGAGCGCCAGGACCTGGAGACCGCGCGGGCGTGGTGGGGCCGGCTGTCGCCGCAGCAGCAGACCGAGCTGTTCGCCGCCGTCGCCGAGCACGCCTGGCGGACGTCGAACCTGCGGGTGGAGATCCCGGAGAAGCCGATGATGTGGTCGCAGTACGCCCGCGGCGTCCCGGTCCACGTGGCCGACAAGCGGCGGACGTTGTACGGGATCGTGCGGCCCTGCCCCGGCCTGGCCGCTGCCTGCCTCAAGCTCGCGGAAGAGCTGGTCCTGGCCCGCAGCCCCCAGGAGGCGCGCGAGCTCGCCGACGTCCTCCCCCAGAGCCGGATCGTCCACCTCGACCTGCCCGAACACGAACAGCTCACCATGTGCTGAGACACCCGCCGGGGCCGGGGCCAGGGGCGCCGCCCTCCTATCTCCACCGGAAGCAACCGTCCAGCCAACGGTTCAGCCCCTGCCCGCCGCGTCCCAGCCGCCCAGGAAGGCGGCCAGGGCGCGGCGTTGTTCTCCCTCGCGGTCGATGTACGGGTCGACGGCGGCGAGGACCAGGCGTTGGAGTTCGGCTGGTTCCAGGGCCTCAAGCTCCCACTGCACGGGGTGGGTGGGGTCGAGGCCGTGGCGGTCGGCGAAGGTCGGCCATCTCGGGTCGCCGTGCTTGCCCTGGGCCGAGGGCAGCTCGTGCTCGATGGTCTGCTCGCGGGTCAGGAGCACCCGGCGGACCTCGTCCTAGCAGTCTTCGGTGCGCCGGGCCCAGTCCCGTTCGATGTCCGCGCCGCTCGCGTCGAAGTCGCCGACGTTTCTCCGGGGCGCCGCGCGCGTGCGGTTCGAGTTCACGCAGCTCAGGGGCGGTCGGGACGACCTTAGTGGGTGCAACAGTTGTGGTGTACGAAGGTTGGGGCGATTGACTCAGTCGGTGATCGTTCGTCGTGGAGGGACCGCTTCACTTTGGGCTGGCAATGACGGCAGCGGGGTGCGGCTCTTCTAATCAGTGCCCAGCTCGTCCAGCCGGAGTGCGCCATCGTGGGACCCGGTAGCGAGTACCGCGGTGCCGTCGGGGCGGAGGGCCGCCGCGGCGGCGCCTCCGGGATGGGGCGGTGCAAGTTGCTCGCCGGTGAGTGCGTTCCACTGGTGCACGGTCTCGTCCTCAGATGCCACGATCACACGGGGTGCGCCGGGGACCGGAACGACAGCGGTTGTGTGCGGGAACAGCTTGCCCATACGCAGGGGCGGGCCGATCGGTTCGCCTGTGGCTGCGTTCCACCGGTGGATTCCCTGAACTTCGTCGCGTGCCAGGAGGAGGACCCGTCCGTCCGGTAGCTGGCAGGAGGCGAGGTTGAAGGCGCGACCGTCAGGGCTGACCGTCAGCGGCTCGCCGACGGGTTTGCCGGTCTCTGCGTGCCATCGGCGCACGGTGCCGTCCTCGCCGCCGGTGACCACCAGTGGTGTGCCGTCTGGCAAGGTGAGGCTCGTGACGGTGAGGGCATACCCGCTGTGGCATTTCCAGGAGGACCCTTCCGGTTCGCCGGTGGCTGCGTCCCAGCGGTGGAGATGGCCGTCGATGCCGGCCCCCACGAACAGGAGCCGTCCGCTCGCGGACGGCGCAGTGGTGACGTGCCAGATAGTGGTGCTCTCGTTCCGGCCCAGGAACTGCCCGGTGTGCGCGTCCCAGCGGTGCAGCCCGTCCGGGTCGGACGTCGCCAGAATCAGCCGGCCGTCCGGCAGCGGCGCGAGGGCACCGTTGTGCACGAGCAGACATTCGTCTGCCTCGAAGTCGACGACACGGAGACCGGAGACCGTATCCCAGCAGCGCAATTCACCGTCGCCCTCATGACCCGCCGTGAACAACAGCTCCCGCCCATCGTCCGGAAACCACCAGGCCAGGGGATGAGCGTAAGAGCGGTGGGCGTTGGCAATGCGGCGCATCTGGTCTCCTGGGCAAGGCAATGCCTGGATGGCAGTAGATGGTCGGGAGAGTGCCGATCGAGTCGATCGTATCTTCGAATATGCAGCGGCTCCTCAGGCAACCCGCTGGGCCGCGCTGCCTGAGAAGCCGAGTGCTGGATCATTCGTGGGCGCGGTTGAGCTGCGCCATCAACTCCCGGTTGGCGGCTCGGGCGGCTGCGAGATCGTCGTCACGGAGCTGCACCGTCTTCGCCGGATGGGCGGCCTGGCGGCGGCGTTCGCCGGACTGCCCCTTCTCCCGCAGGATCCGGTACATCGTGGAGACCGAGCAGTGGTAGCGCCCGGCATCCAGCTCGCGGGCCCAGATCTGCGCGGGAGGCAGCTCGGCGTACTCGCCTGAGTTCATCAGCTCCAGGACTGCCGCCCGCGACGAGGCCCGCGACGTCCTGCGCGAGGCGTGGCGGATCGGCGTCGAGCACCAGGTGCAGC
>NZ_JBSFET010000187.1:0-5247 GCF_053594575.1 Streptomyces sp. NPDC001880 | reverse complement strand
CGAGGCCGAGCATCAGCAGCGCTCCGCCGCCCGCCTCGCCGAGCCCGGCGGCGAGCGCGCTGTGCTTCGGGGGGTGGAAGCCCATCGCCTCCATCGAGGCGGTGGTTGCCTGGATGCCTCCGCCGCCGAACCAGCCGGCCAGCTTCTGGGTGCCGTGCGCGGCCAGTACCGCGCCGGTCCCGACACGCAGGACGAGAAGGCCTAGGTCACGCCGGTCGAGGCAGGCCATGGGGGTCTCCGCAGAGGTGTCGGGGTGGGCGGGGTACGACGGGGCGGCCGCACCGAGCCGGGCGGATGCCACAGCTCCACCTTCTGTGGCATGGGGCGCAGGCGGGCCCTGGTGTTACGCCGTTCGGGGGCGGCCTCGTGTGAGGTACTGAGACCCCACACCATTGTGCAACTTGTTGCACAATGGAGTTCCGGTGGTCTACAACTGGCGCAACCGACACTGCGCAAGGAGCCGCCGCATGAGCCCGTACCCGAATCTGCTGAGCCCGCTCGACCTGGGGTTCACCACGCTCCCCAACAGGGTGCTGATGGGTTCGATGCACATCGGTCTCGAAGAGGTCGAGCGCGGCTTCGAGCGAATGGCCGCCTTCTACGCGGAGCGTGCCCGGGGCGGCGTCGGCCTGATGGTGACCGGTGGCATCGCCCCCAACGCCCGGGGCTGCTCCTTGCCCGGCGGGGCCAAGATGACCACCGAGGCGGAGGCCGAACAGCACGCGCGGGTCACCGCTGCCGTCCACGGGGCCGGCGGCCGGATCGCCATGCAGATCCTGCACTTCGGCCGGTACGCGCACCATCCCGATCTGGTGGCGCCGAGCGCGATCCAGGCACCGATCAGCGCCTTCACCCCGCACGCCCTCAGCGACGACGAGGTCGAGGAGACCATCGAGGACTTCGCGACGGCGGCCGAGCTGGCGCGCCGTGCCGGGTACGACGGGGTCGAGATCATGGGCTCCGAGGGCTATTTGATCAACGAGTTCACCGCCGCCGCCACCAATCACCGCACCGACCGCTGGGGCGGCTCGTACGAGAACCGCATCCGGTTCCCCGTCGAAATCGTGCACCGGGTCCGCGAGCGGGTCGGCAGCGACTTCGTCCTGATCTACCGGCTGTCGATGCTGGACCTGGTGCCGGGCGGTTCCTCGCTGGAGGAGGTGGTGCGGCTCGCCCGCGAGATCGAGTCGGCCGGTGCGACGATCATCAACACCGGGATCGGCTGGCACGAGGCCCGCATCCCCACCATTGCCACCTCGGTGCCGCGTGGCGCCTACACCTGGGTCACGGAGAAGGTGCGCGGGGCCGTCTCCGTGCCGCTGGTGACGAGCAACCGCATCAACACGCCCGAGGTCGCCGAGGAGATCCTCGCCTCGGGCCGGGCGGACATGGTGTCGATGGCCCGGCCGTTCCTCGCCGACCCCGACTTCGTCGCGAAGGCGGCCCAGGGCCGTGCGGACGCGATCAACACCTGTATCGGCTGCAACCAGGCCTGCCTGGACCACATCTTCAGCGGCAAGGTCACCTCCTGCCTGGTCAATCCGCGTGCCTGCCACGAGACCGAGCTCACCCTGTCGCCGACCCGCACCGTGAAGCGGGTGGCGGTCGTGGGCGCCGGGCCCGCCGGGCTCGCGTGCGCCGTCTCGGCGTCCGAGCGCGGGCACCGGGTGACGCTGTTCGACGCGGCCGAGGAGATCGGCGGCCAGCTGAACGTGGCGCGCCGGGTCCCCGGCAAGGAGGAGTTCGACGAGACGCTGCGCTACTTCCGTACCCGGCTCCGCGAGGAGCAGGTCGAGCTCCGGCTCGGCACGTGGGTCACGGCGGGCGCGCTCGAGGGTTTCGACGAGGTCGTCCTCGCCACCGGTGTCACCCCGCGCTCCCCCGCGATACCGGGCCAGGACCACCCCAGCGTGGTCGGCTACCTCGATGTCCTGCGCGACGGGGCACCGGTCGGCGAACGGGTCGCGATCATCGGGGCGGGCGGCATCGGCTTCGATCTCGCAGAGTTCCTCACCGACTCGGGCGACGGTGCGAGCCGCGACCCCGAGGTGTTCTTCCGGCAGTGGGGCGTCGACACCTGCTACCTGGACCGCGGCGGCCTCCGCGCTCCGGAACGCCCGAAGACCCCGCGGACCGTCCACCTGATCCAGCGCAGGACCGGCAAGGTCGGCGCGGGGCTGGGGAAGACGACCGGCTGGATCCACCGCACCGAGCTGCGGCACCGCGGCGTCACCACGATCGCGGGCGCCGCCTATGACCGGATCGACGACGAGGGCCTGCACCTCACGGTCGACGGCGAGCAGCACGTCCTGCCGGTCGACACGATCGTGGTCTGCGCGGGTCAGGAGCCGTGCCGCGACCTGTACGAGGCCCTGCTCGCCGCAGGCCGTACGGCGCATCTCATCGGCGGCGCGCACGTGGCGGCCGAACTGGACGCCAAGCGGGCGATCCGCCAGGGCATGGAGCTCGCGGCCTCGCTGTGACGCACCGGCCGTGTGGCACAGGGCCGGCCCCTGTGCCACACGGCCGCGGCCGGCCGTCCATAGGATGCACCCCATGTCACTCCCGTATGCGATTCTCACCGCCCTGCTCGAGAAGCCGTCGTCGGGGCTGGAGCTGACCCGCAGGTTCGACAGGTCGATCGGCTACTTCTGGTCCGCCACGCACCAGCAGATCTACCGGGAGCTGGGAAAGCTGGAGCAGGCCGGACAGATCCGCGCGCTGCCGTCGCAGCAGCCCGCCCGCGGGCAGAAGAAGGAGTACGAGGTACTGCCCGCGGGCCGCGAGGCGCTCTGCGCATGGGTGGCCCGCTCCGAGGACCCCAAGCAGGTCCGGGATCCGCTGTTGCTGCGCATGCGGGCCGCGGCGGTCGTCGGGGCACCTGGTCTGGATGCGGAGCTCCGCCGCCACCTGGGGCTGCATCGCCGGCAGCTGGCGGAGTATCTGGAGATCGAGCAGCGGGACTTCCCGCCCGGGCGGAACTCCGAGGAGGACCGGCTGCGCCACCTGGTCCTGCGCGGCGGCATCGATCTGGAGAACTTCTGGATCGGCTGGCTGACGCGGGCACTGGACCGGGAAGAGAAGCCGGGTCCTCAGCCTGGCCGCCCCTGTACGTGACAGTCGGGCAGGCGAATGTCACGTTCCCGCGCCGCACCGGCGGCCGGCAGGCGCCGCTTCCGTGCCCTACGAACCGCCCACCGGTGCCCGGCCCGGTTCCGGTCGCAGCGCCGGCTGGTCCATCGGCCCCCGGATCGCGATGACGACCCGTGACGGCGATCCGGCCCCGGGCTTCGGCTCGCCCCCGGCCGGGCCGACAGTGACCGGACCGGCGGCGGCCGAGGTCTCCGCCTGGGCACGACTGAGCAGGATCACGCCCCGTACCGCCGCCACCGTCCCGAGCAGGGCCAGGAACAGGCCGGTCGCCCCGCCCTGCAGGCGTTCGCCGAGCAGGGCCAGGCCGATGGCCGCAGCGGCCACCGGATTGGCGAGCGTGACGACCGCCAGCGGTGCGCCCAGGCCACCCCGGTAGGCGGTCTGGGAGAGCAGCAGCCCGCTCATCGCGAACGTGGAGACCAGCAGCGCGACAACGACCAGATGCCGGCTGAGCAGCGGACCGGTGTGGTCGGTGACGGAGACGGTCAGGGTCTGGGTGAGCGCGGACGCGACGCCCGAGGTGATGCCGGACGCGGCGGCGTGCCGCAGGCCCGGGCGTACTCCCGGCCTGCTGAGTCCGGCGACGACGGCCAGGGTCCCGGCCCCGACGGCCAGGGCCTCGGGCAGGCTGAGCGTTTCGTGCGGGGCGGCACCGCCCGCGGTCACCAGCAGGGCAGCGAGACCGAGCAGGGTGAGGACGGTGCCGCGCCACTCGATCCTGGTGACCCGGCGGCCCGCGGCCCTGGCACCCAGCGGGACGGCGGCGACCAGGGTGAGGGCGCCGAGCGGCTGGACGAGGGTGAGCGGGCCGTACTCGAGCGCCGCGACATGCAGCAGCGCGCCACCGGCGTTCAGCGCGACCGCCGACCACCAGGCGCCTCGTCCGAGCAGCCGCAGCACCCCGGCGTCCGGTTCGGTCCGTCCGGCGAGCCGGGCCTGCGCCACCGCGGCCGACGCGTAGGCCGCGGCGGAGACCAGGGACAGCGCGACGGCGATCACGGTGGCGTTCATCGTCGCGCTCTGGGCGAGGCGTACGCGGCCGGGACGGCGGGCTCGGCGGCGTAAGGCACGGCCGACAGCGCGGTTTCACCCGGAAGAAGCTCGCGGGCCAGGGGCGGTCGGGCAGAACTGTCCGGCTCCCGATCTGCTGGCTCGCTACCGGCGTACATCACCCGGTGCCCCTTTGCTGACGAAGCGGTGTTACGAAGGCATGGTCCAGTCCATGCCGAATCGATACGCCAGTGTACCGATACGCGAACGTATCGGTACACGTGCGTATCGGTACACTGACGTATCGAAGGACCTCGTCGCAGCTCGCCGAGAGGGAAGACACATGCCGCCGCGGGAAGTCGCACAGGAACCGGCACACACGCCGCGCCGCTCGAAGATCACACCGGAGCGGGCCCAGGAGTTCTACGCGGCCGTGCTCGACATACTGCGAGAGTCCGGGTACGAGGCGCTCACCATGGAGGGGGTCGCCTCGCGGACCCGCTGCGGAAAATCCACGCTCTACCGGCAGTGGGGCTCCAAGCCCGAACTGGTGGTGGCCGCACTGCACGGCACCCGGCAGGCACTGCTGCCGCACATCGACACCGGCACCCTCGCGGAAGATCTGCGCGAGGCGGCGCGGGCGATCGGCGCGGGCTCGGGGCGCGACACCCCGCTCATGCACGCACTGAGCCATGCCGCACTGCAGAGCCCCGAGCTGCTGTGCGCGCTGCGCGAGGCGCTGATCGCGCCCGGACTGGCAGCGATCGACGCCATGGTCCGGCGCGGTGCGGAGCGCGGCGAGATCCAGCCGGACAACCCGGCAGCGGAGTTCGTCTCCGCACAGCTCCTGGGCGTGATGCGCGCCCGGCCACTGCTGGAGGGAGAGATCGCGGACGAGGCCTACCTCACCCGGTTCGTGGAGAACGCCGTTCTCCCCCCGCTCGGACTGGGTGCGTCCGCACACCAGGGCGTGGGCCGTTGTCCGAGCGGATGACGACGGCTCGCCGGCGCCGCACCGTGGGGACGGGGGCGGCGCACCGCCCGGGCGGCCGCTGCGACGACCGCATAGAGAACTGCCACACCGATCACCACCGCGAGATCGGA
>NZ_JBSFET010000186.1:0-5264 GCF_053594575.1 Streptomyces sp. NPDC001880 | reverse complement strand
GGCCGCGTCATCCACGACCCGGGCCCGCGCCCTGGCAACCCGGTACCCGGCCTCCTACATCTGCTGGGACCTTCTGCAGCACCCGGACCCGGCGATCGACGACTGCCGAAGCCGCCCCTACACCGAGCGCCGCGCCCTCCTCCTGGGCCTCCTCGCCGATGTCGGGCCGCCGATCCAGGCCGTGCCGGCGACCGACGACCGGGACGTCGCCGTGCTCTGGTACGACGCCCTGCGCGAGCAGGGCATCGAAGGGATCGTCTGCAAACGCGGCAGTGCCGGCTACCCGTCGGGTCAGCGCCGGTGGTTTGTTAACTGCACCTTCTCTGGCTCGTTGGACGGGGCAACCCCGAGCCTTGAGGAGAGAAATGCAGGACCTGCACAGGGCCCTGATTGAAGGCCGAGCAACCGTGCCCCGCGTGGGCTGCGTAGCTGAGCTCGAAACGAGCTATCCCGGCTTCGCCGTCTTTGACCCCTCTGGTGAAGCCGTAGAGCCCGTCGTCTCGTACCTGAGAAATCTGGCGCTCGACGACAACCGTCTGCTTACCGGCCGCAGCTACGCATACGACATGCTGCGTTGGTATCGCCTGCTGTGGTTCCTTGGAGTCGCCTGGGAGCGGGCCACCCAATCCGAGGCGTCCGCGCTGGTGGGCTGGCTCCGGGTGACGGAGAATCCGCAGCGTCGGCGTCGCAGGCCAGATGCCCCGCCGCCCGGCTCGGTGAACTCTCGGACCGGCAAGACCTACCTGAGGGCTGGCTACGCGCCGACGACGATCAACCACAATCTGACCGTCGTCAGCAGTTTCTATGCCTTCCACCGACGTCACAACCGCGGACCTCTCGTGAACCCGGTGCCGGAGTCGGCCGCCCAGCATCGAGCGCTGGCCCACCACGACCCCGAGATGCCCACTCCTCAATTCCGGCGGGCCCGGTTGCGCCAGCGTGTCCGCTCGGCCGATCCGCGAGCGATCCCCGACAACCTCTGGGATGAGCTTTTTGGGGCGATGACGCATAACCGGGACAGGGCTGCGGTGCTGCTCTACGTCTCCAGTGGCTCCCGAGCCGGTGAGCTCCTCGGAGTTACGCCCAACGACATCGACTGGTCCGGCCAGCAGATCTACGTCGTGACCAAGGGCACCAAGGATCGCGAACCGGTCCCGGCGAGCCCGCAAGCCCTGGCGGTCTTGGCCGCCTACCTGGACCAGTACGGGCTGCCACCAGCCCACGAACCGGTGCTCCGCACTCGACGCGGCCCCGACAGGCCGCTGACCTATTGGGCGATGCGCCGGATCATCCAGCGGGCGAACGAGAAGCTCGGCACCAACTGGACACTGCACGACCTGCGGCACACAGCGGCTCAGCGCATGGCCAACGACCCCAGCCTCACGTTGACCCAAGTGCGGGTGATCATGCGCCACACCGATTTGGCGACCACCGGCCGCTACCTCAACGC
This sequence comes from Streptomyces sp. NPDC001880, assembly GCF_053594575.1. Taxonomy (NCBI): domain Bacteria; kingdom Bacillati; phylum Actinomycetota; class Actinomycetes; order Kitasatosporales; family Streptomycetaceae; genus Streptomyces; species Streptomyces sp. NPDC001880. The sequence continues at coordinate 3,814 of NZ_JBSFET010000186.1, read as the reverse complement.
CCGCGTCGAGGACCTCTTCGACGCTCTTCAGGAGCACTACAACCGGCCTCGCGTCGAACGCACCATTGCCCCTGGCTACGACCCTGACGACTTTAAGGCGGTGTTCGGTGGTTAATCGGACCACGGCCGACATCTACACGGCCCGTCACAGGCGCATGCGGCTCGAAGAGGATCGAGGATCTGAAGACCGCACGAAGTATCAGGCTGCCGTGCTCAAAGCGGCGCCGGCGCCCCGTCCCGAGCACCCTCCGGCCCCATTCGGTGATCTGACAGCAGCCACCATCGAGGAGCTGTGCCGTCTGGCCACCCAGATCCTTCCGGGTGAGCAGAAGTCGGTCAGGGACAAACGCCGACTCGGTGTCCGGATGCTCTTCGGGCACCTGGCAACGTTCCCTGGAAACACCTGGCAGGAGCGCTGGGAGGCCAGCGGCTTCAATGAGGAGGGTGCCTCCTCGGTCAACGTCCTGGCCAGACCAGGCGTTGGCTACGACAGCGGCAACCTGATCTCGGCGCTGAGGATGGCCTTCAGCCTGCGGATCTTCCAGCCATCACTGCCTGGGTTCCGGGCGAACATGTTCATCCGCTACCCGGAGTTTTTCCGCAAACTGCAGCGCGACCCGCAGCTGGACAGCGTGTTCGCGAAGATCGCCGCTCACCCCGAAATGAACAACCTGAACCGGCTACGGGCGAAGTTCGACATCACCTGCGCACTGACCACGCAGGGCATCGCCCTGGCCGATCTCTCCCCCTCCGCGCTCCTGCACTACTCCCTGGAGGTCAGGAGACTGGGCAACGTATTCGGCGCTGACAGCAGAGGCGCACGCTTCGGCGCTCTTGCCGCCTGGGAGGTGCTGCACGGCGCCGGACACTTCCCTCACGGCACGCCACCGACCTTGCGGATGTTCCTCTACAACGGGCAGAAGACCGTCGAGGAACTCGTTGACGCTTACCCCGTCAAGAATGCAGACATCCGCCAACTATTGATCGACTACCTCACCCGCCGCCGGTCGGACACCGACTACACCACCTTGCAGGCGTTGGCCCGCTACCTGGTCAAGCTGTTCTGGGTGAGCATCGAGAAAATCAACCCTGATCAGAACGACCTCGTGCTCAGCCCAGAGGTCTATGACCAGTGGAGGGCCGATCTCCGCTACTGGACGACGGACAAGACCAAGGTCCGCAAGCACTACGAGATGATCCTGCTGTCTGTCCGCGGCCTCTACGTCGACCTCCACAGCTGGGCCATCGCAGAGCCGGAGAAGTGGGCCCAGTGGGTCGCCCCCTGCCCGGTCCTGCCACGAGACCTGAAGGGATACGGCAAGCGCCGCCGCGCGAACAACCGGAACATGGCCGACCGCACACGCGTCCGCCAGCCTCTGCTGCCGGCACTCGTCCAGCACGTCGAAGCACGGCACGAGCACCTGGCCGCCCTCCTCGAAGCGGGCCGCGTCGTTCCCCTGGGCGGTGCGTTCTCCCTCAACGGACGCCGCTACAACCGCACCGACTCCGACGTGGACCGCCGCATGGCCCGGCTCCTCAAAAACCCGACCCTCAGAGTCGTCGACCAGGGCACCGGAGAGACGATCGACGTGACCAAGACCGAGGACATCGCCTTCTGGGAGTGGGCAACCGTCGAGCTTCTGCGGCACAGCGGCATCCGCGTCGAAGAACTCACAGAGCTGACCCACCTCAGCATCCGCCAATACCAGCGCCCGAACGGCGAGGTCATTGCCCTGCTCGTAGTCGCGCCTTCCAAGAGCGACCGAGAGCGCGTGATCCCGATGTCCACCGAGCTCTTCCACGCCGTCGCGCAGATCGTCCGGCGACAAACGCCCGGCGGGAAGCCGATCCCACTGGTCAGCCGCTACGACCCGCACGAGAAGACCTGGTCAGAACCCATGCCGTTCCTGCTTCAGCGCAAGATCGGCACCATCCGCGGCGTCATGGCAGCGGGCACCGTTTTGAAGATGCTCCGCCGCACCTGCGAGAAGATCGCTGAGAGCAACGACGCCTTCGCCGGCATGACGTTCACCCCGCATGACTTCCGCAGGCTCTTCGCTACCGACATCATCAACGGCGGCCTGCCCATCCACATCGGCGCCGCTCTGCTCGGACACATGAATCTTCAGACCACCCAGGGCTACGTCGCCGTCTTCGCCGAGGACATCGTCGCGTCCTATCAGCAGTTCCTGAACCACCGCAGGACCCTCCGACCACAAGGCGAATACGGCGACGTCACAGCCGAAGAATGGGCCGAGTTCGAAGAACACTTCGACAAACGCAAGATCGAGCTCGGCAACTGCGCTCGCCCCTACGGGACGCCCTGCCACCACGAGCACGCCTGCATCCGCTGCCCCATGCTCCAGGTCAATCCAAAAATGCTCGCGCGGCTCGCCGAATTGGAGAAGGATCTACTACTGCGGCGTCAGCGCGCGATGGAAGAGGGCTGGCTGGGGGAGCTCGAGGGTATCGACCAGACGTTGGTCTTCCTCCGAACCAAGCGCGACGAGGCCGTCCGACTCACCCAACGCAGCCCGGTGCATCTGGGCCTCCCGAAGCCTCGAACCTCGGAGTCACAATGACCCCTCCGCTCACGCCGCACACCGTTCAACGGCTGGCGATGGTCCGGTTCTTATTCGACCAAGGCACCGAACTGGCCCGCCGAGCGGAGCCCCTCTCCGCCCCAGCCGTGAACAGCTTCCAGGATGCCGTTGAGCAGTTCCTTCGGCTCGCGGCCGAACACCACCAGGTCAGCCTTCCGACCCAGGTGAACTTCGCCGACTACTGGTCCAAGCTGGAGCCTGCCCTGGGTGCTCCGCTGCCCAGCAAGAACGCGATGGACCGGATGAACCGGCTCAGGGTCTCCTTCAAGCACCACGGTGCTGTCCCTTCGAGCACAGCTATCAATCAGACCTGCGCTGACGTGACGTCCTTCTTCCGCGACGCGACGATGCTGGTCTTCGGCGTTGACTTCCGGGGCGTCGACATGGCCGATCTCGTCACGCGCGAGGCCACTACAGCATCATTGGAAGAAGCGAGGGCAAGGGCGGAGACGGGTGAGATCGGCGAGGCACTGGGATACCTGTCCTATGGCTTCGAAGAGCTAATCGATCACTACAACAAGAGATACAGCGCTGAGGCGCTGGTAGCAGGCCCCCTCAATTTCGGTCCCCGGATCCAGTTGTCGTACGCCGGCCACACTGATCAGAGCGACCGGCGGCAAGCCTTCGAAGCTGGCCTTCACGCCACTGCTGAGCTGCAACAGGCCGTCAGGGTCATTGCCGCTGGCGCAGACCACTACGACTACGCGCGGTTCAAGCTGCTGGTGCCAACCATTCGGAAGCTCAACCTCTCGAACGGCATGATCCGCTCCGAAGCCCTCGTCGCAGACTTCCACCGAGCTCGCACGCGGGACGACTACGAGTTCTGCCGCGGGTTCCTCATCTCCATCGCGATCCTGCTCGCAAAGGCGGACGAGGCAATGGACCTCGTGGTCGAGAGGAAGGAGATGGGTGCCACACCGCGGGGGAAGTCGGCACGGGTCGTGCAGATACGACTTCCCGCAGACTCTTCGCCCGTGTCCAAGTAGGACTGCTCCGTCTGAGCGAAGTGCAGAGAAGGTTGAAAGTCCGGCACGCGGACACGGTCGACGCCCTGGTGCTGGGGTTCACCGGCCCCCGGCTCAGACTGCACCATCTGGTCCTGGCGGTGGGGGACGAGGGCGGGCCGGCCCGGCTGTCCGCGCGCCTGGAGCCTGTCCTCGCTGCTCGTGTCGGTGAGGCCTTGAGCGGCGCGGCGGTGGTGGGGGAGCGGC
>NZ_JBSFET010000185.1:0-5282 GCF_053594575.1 Streptomyces sp. NPDC001880 | reverse complement strand
AAGAACGACGCGCGCCCGCAACGACTTGGCCGGAACCGTCAAGGCCTGGATATCCTCCTAACTCTTACGGGGGCGTGCGACCGGTCCGCGCACCCCTCGTACCGCGGGCGACTCCCCGGCACCCGCCACCGGGGATCCGCTGCAGCACATGGTGATCAGGCGGGGTCCGCCCCCCGCATACGCGCTCGCAGTCTGACGCGACACCCTTCACCCGATACACGCACCACTCGACGCACGGACCACCCGGCGCGGACGAGTCGGTGCCGTACGAGCCGTGCACACACGTGGGGAAGAGGTCTCGCGATGCCGTCGCGCACCCGCGCGCCGGACACCCTTCGTGCTTCAGTGGAGTGCCCCTTCATGAATGTTTCCCGTATCGCCCTCACCGGCGCCATCGCCCTCACCACCGCACTGACGCTGGCGGGGTGCTCGACCTCGGACAGCAAGCCCGAGCTGAAGGTGAGCGGCGCTTTCATGCCGCAGCCCGTCAGCGACATGGCAGGCGGTTTCCTCGTCGTGAAGAACAGCGGCGACACATCCGACCGGCTCACCTCGGTCACCAGCCCCATCTCGGACGACGTCACGATCCACGAGACGAAGAACGGAAAGATGCGCAAGGTGACGTCCTTCGAGGTACCCGCGGGCGGCCAGCTGGATCTGGAACGCGGTGGAAACCACATCATGTTCATGAAGCTCAAGAAGCAGCCCAAGGTGGGCGAGAAGGTGTCCGTGGAGCTGCACTTCGAGAAGGCCGACCCGATCAAGGTCGACCTTCCCGTGAAGGAGACCACCCACGCTCCGAAGAAACACTGAGGGACTGACTCGATGACAGCCACCGCCCCGCACTTCGGATCGGCCCCGTCCATTCCCGCGCTACGTCGGCCGCTCGCCGCGGCCGCACTCCTCGCCGCCCTTGTCGGCACGGTGTTCGGCCTGCTGCTGGGCGGTGCGGGCCCCGCGTCCGCGCATGCCGCGCTCACCGGGAGCGATCCGAAGGACGGGGCGGTGGTCGCTACCGCTCCCCAGGGGATCAGCCTCACCTTCTCCGAGAGCGTCGCCCTCAGCGACGACTCCGTCAGGGTCCTGGACCCCAGTGGCGAACGCGCCGACACCGGCGCCGCACCGCGTAATCTGCAGTGCGGCTCCACCATGAACTACAGTGTCCCGCTCCGCACCGGGCTGCCCGACGGCACGTACACCGTCGCCTGGCAGGCCGTCTCGGCGGACAGCCACCCCATCTCGGGCGCCTTCACCTTCTCCGTAGGAGCCCCTTCCGGGACCACCGTCGCCCTCCCGGACGACGCGGCGGGGGGCGGCCTCGTCGGCGCCCTCTACGGCATCGCGCGCTATGCCGCGTACGCCGGTTTCATCCTGCTGGCCGGAGGCGCGGCCTTCATACTGGCCTGCTGGCAGCGAGGGGCGGGCGCACGCCTGCTGCAACGCCTGGTCGTACGCGGCTGGATGACCCTCACCGTGGCCACCCTGGCCATGCTCCTTCTCCGCTACCCGTACACCGGCTCAGGGGACCTCGCGGACGCCTTCGACCTCGACGGCCTGAAGGCCGTGCTCGACACCAAGCCCGGGGCGGCGCTCGTCTTCCGGCTGCTGCTGCTCGGCGCTTCCGCACTCTTCATCGCCGTGCTGTTCGGGGCGTTCGCGAAGCACGAGGACGGACGCGAGAAGAAGAGCCTCACCGTCGGACTGGCCATCGGCGGCACCGTGATCGCTGCGGGGATCGCCGGGACCTGGGCGCTCGCCGAACACGCCTCGGCCGGGATCCAGCCGGGCATCGCCATCCCGGTCGACATACTCCACCTGCTGGCCGTCGCGGCTTGGCTGGGCGGGCTGACAGCCCTGCTGGTCGCGCTGTACCGGACGCCGGACATCGAGGTATCGGCGGTACGGCGCTTCTCCCGTGTCGCGTTCGGCAGCGTGCTCGTGCTCACCGCCACCGGGATCTACCAGTCCTGGCGCCAGGTCGGCACCTGGTCCGCGCTCACCGGCACCAGGTACGGGCAACTGCTGCTCGTGAAGGTGGGTCTCGTCGCCGTCCTGGTCGGGATCGCCTGGATATCGCGCCGCTGGACCGCACGACTGGTCACGAACGGAGCCGACGCGGAGAGAAAGGAGACCGGGGCAGAGGCCGAGGTGGAGGTCGAGGATGCCGCCTCGGTCCCACCGCCGCCTGCCACCGAGGACCCCGTGCGGGCTACCCAGCTCGCCCGGCAGAGGGCAGCCATGGCCACCGTCGAGAAGAAGCGGATCCGCGACGCCGACCCCGACCGGTCCGGGCTGCGCCGTTCGGTGCTGGCGGAAGTCGGAGTCGCTGTGGCGCTGTTGGCCGTGACGACCGCACTGACCTCGACCGAGCCGGCACGTACCGAGGAGGAAGCGGCCCGCAGCTCCACGGCAGCAACCGCTCCCGCAGCCGCACGCCCGGTCAATCTGACGCCGCCCTTCGACGCGGGCGGCAGGGACGGCAAGGGAACGGTGCGGATGGAGATCGACTCCGCCCGGCTGCTCGGCAGCGCACGGCCGGAAAGGTCACGTGCTTGCCGCGCTTGAGCTGCCGTCGGATGGCGGCCTCGGCCGCCTTGGTCTTCTCCTCGTTGCGGCGGGCCGCGTTCTTGAGGGTGTCGATGCGGTGCTGCCAGGTTGCCTCGCTCACGGCTGTGCCCTTCGGTGGCGGTCCAGGCCGATCGTCACGAGGTTCAGCCCGGCGGTGGTACTGCCGGCGCCCTGGCAGGCACGATCGGGGTTGGCCTGCATGGTGGCCAGCAACGTGACCAAGGCATCGCGTTAGGCTGCTCGCTGGGTGAGCCACACGTTGTCGTCGGGCATCGGCTGGCCGTGGCGGGCCTTGAACTGGGTGGTGGTCCGCTCGATCAGGGCCTCGGTCTCGGCGAGTTGCCGCCGCAGGGTGTCCAGGTGGCTGGGGTCGGTGACGAATATGAGCAGGTCAAGCACGCGTTGCCCTTGTCGCAGGACTGGAGCGGCGGCACCCGAAACACGAAAAACCAGGCCACAACCACCCAACTACTGGAAAACCAAAGCTCTGTCACACCCCGCAAACCGCTACCTCGTCGGCCGACCGCCTTCGGACCATTCCGGCCGAGCCCTGTCCGGGTATCGCCCCGGGGCGATCGTGTCCAGCTCTTCCCGCCGCGCCTCGGATTCGCCTCTGCCCTCGCCCGGACAGGGCTATCCGTCGCACGCAGTTGTCAGGGCAGTTGGATTCCCCCGGTGCCGGTCGCGGTCGAGATGAGGTTGGTCCCCAGGTTGGTGGTGGTGTGTCGCACTGTGTTGGCTTGTCGGAGGCTGGCGACGAGGCCGGCGTCTCGTAGTGCGGTGACGTGTTCCGATGCTGTGGCGGGTGAGATGGCAAGGCTTTCGGCCAGCTGCTTGGTGCTGTGGCCAGCGGGGGATGCGAGAGCCTCCAAGACGGCCGCGCGGGTGCGGCCGAGCAGTGTCGCCAGGGCCGTGGATGAACGTGGCCGGGTATCCGGTGGTTCGGCGACGAGATTGCCGATCTGGGGATTCCAGACGGGCGCGTATACGAGAACGGGCGTTCCCACGTCGTTGAGTAGCGCCCGGGGGCGGGAGCCGCAGAAGATGTGGGCGGACAGGAGGAGTCCTCGCCCCTCCAGGTGGAAGTCGATCTGGCCTTGTCCGGGTGGGCCGGGAAGCTCCAGCACGGGTTCCTCCCAGCGCATCTGCGGGTGCAGGCCGGCCAGTACCGCGCCGACGCCGAGGCGTGCCATGGTGTGCACCCGCCAGGTATGGTCCGCGTCCAGTACGGCCCGCATGCGGTCCAGGAACGGGGTTACCGCGATGTCGTAGTAGGCGGCCAGGGTGTCGGTCACCGCGTCCAGCGTTTCGCGGTCGCCGTCGGCCGGCAGCTGTGCCCAGGCGGGCAGACGGCGGTCGGGCGACAGGCGGTGCAGTTCGGTCGTGAGACGCCTTTGGGGCGTGGCTCGTATCGCGTCGAACGCCCCTGTGGTGGGGGATGCGTGGTCGGGTCCTGGGGTGAGGAAGTCCGGGGCCCAGCCGGAGGCCGGTACAAGGGAACCGAGCAGCGCTGCCCGTGCGGGCAGCTGCTTTCCGACGGCGTGCCTCCACGCGGAGAACCGTGGCCCCGAGCCGCGACGGAGTGCTTGCAGACTCATCACGGCCTCACTCACCGGCAGCGAGCTGTTGTAGCCGAGCGTCACCCGCGCCAGATCTTCCGAAGTGAAGTGGATTCGCAACATAAGGCCCCTAGTGTCCGAATTCTTGGGCGTGGTGACGCTGACCAGGGGGCATTCGGCTACAACCGAAGGTCTTTGTCGAGAAGCACGCCCGGCCAAAGACGATGCATTCAAGGCGCAGGACTACGCCAGGGACGCTGCTCAGTCTTATAGCGGTCGTCCGGAACACTCGAAGAGATTGGAAATGATTGATGCGTCTCCGTCACGCTTTAGCGGGCGCCGCCCTCGGAACCACGCTCGCGCTCAGTGCCGCGGTCGTGCCGGCTCAGGCAGCTCCGTTCGCGCCTCAGTCGGACACCAGTGTTGCCGCGCAGGCAGGTGTCGGCGAAGTCCTTCGACGTGTAGACGATGGGGTTCACCCCGAACGCCTGGCGGGTCTTGGTGAGGAAGTCGGCGACCTGGGTGTTGTTCACCCCGGACGGGCACCGGCCGCGGATCTTCTCCAGATCGACCACCGGCGGCAACTGCCCCGGAAGCTTCCCGTCATAGCCCGCGGCCTTGACCGTGCGGATGAAGTGGTCGGCCTGGGCGGCGCCGGTACCGGTGTCGTAGAAGTGGTAGGCCGCGGCCATCAGCCCGGCCCGTGACGCCCCCGCGAAGTCACCGGAGAACTTCGGGTCGCGGTAGCCGGTGCCCTGGGTCGCCTTCTGGAACACGAACGAGTACCCGGCCCTCACGGCCGCCGACCACCGGACCGGGTGGGAATTGTGGTGGCTGGTGTCGAACCCCTTCACGCTGTACGCGGCCGGACTGTTCGCCTGCGCCTGCTCCTGCCCGGAGAAGCTGATCAGGCCGAACCCGGCGGCCGCGACCGCCACCATGGCACCCGCCTGAAGCCCCGTCTTCTTACTGATGCTGCACACGACTTCACCCCTCGTCAGCCCCACCGGCACTCACCCGGAGAGCGATTCACACGGCGCCTTTGCGGCGTCGACGAGAGGAAGATTCGGGGTACCGCCGTCCCACCGGTAGCCTGATCGGCATTCCAGCCGTTCCGCGCCGTCCCGGCCGTTCCACAAGGCCCCTGACCTGCGA
>NZ_JBSFET010000184.1:0-5284 GCF_053594575.1 Streptomyces sp. NPDC001880 | reverse complement strand
CCCGCTTCGACCGGGAATCGGACACGAAAGAGTCTGATAGAGTCGGAAACGCAAGACCGAAGGGAAAAGCCCGGAGGAAAGCCCGAGAGGGTGAGTACAAAGGAAGCGTCCGTTCCTTGAGAACTCAACAGCGTGCCAAAAGTCAACGCCAGATATGTTGATACCCCGGCCTGCTTCGGCAGGTTGGAGGTTCCTTTGAAAGTCCTGCGGGGTCACTGACCCGGCAGGCAATTACACAGCGAGGACGCTGTGAACGACCGGTCTTATTCCGTCCGGTCGTTCCGCTCTCGTGTTGTGTTGTCCCGATCACGGGAAAACATTCACGGAGAGTTTGATCCTGGCTCAGGACGAACGCTGGCGGCGTGCTTAACACATGCAAGTCGAACGATGAAGCCCTTCGGGGTGGATTAGTGGCGAACGGGTGAGTAACACGTGGGCAATCTGCCCTTCACTCTGGGACAAGCCCTGGAAACGGGGTCTAATACCGGATAACACTCTGTCCCGCATGGGACGGGGTTGAAAGCTCCGGCGGTGAAGGATGAGCCCGCGGCCTATCAGCTTGTTGGTGGGGTGATGGCCTACCAAGGCGACGACGGGTAGCCGGCCTGAGAGGGCGACCGGCCACACTGGGACTGAGACACGGCCCAGACTCCTACGGGAGGCAGCAGTGGGGAATATTGCACAATGGGCGAAAGCCTGATGCAGCGACGCCGCGTGAGGGATGACGGCCTTCGGGTTGTAAACCTCTTTCAGCAGGGAAGAAGCGAGAGTGACGGTACCTGCAGAAGAAGCGCCGGCTAACTACGTGCCAGCAGCCGCGGTAATACGTAGGGCGCAAGCGTTGTCCGGAATTATTGGGCGTAAAGAGCTCGTAGGCGGCTTGTCGCGTCGGATGTGAAAGCCCGGGGCTTAACCCCGGGTCTGCATTCGATACGGGCAGGCTAGAGTGTGGTAGGGGAGATCGGAATTCCTGGTGTAGCGGTGAAATGCGCAGATATCAGGAGGAACACCGGTGGCGAAGGCGGATCTCTGGGCCATTACTGACGCTGAGGAGCGAAAGCGTGGGGAGCGAACAGGATTAGATACCCTGGTAGTCCACGCCGTAAACGTTGGGAACTAGGTGTTGGCGACATTCCACGTCGTCGGTGCCGCAGCTAACGCATTAAGTTCCCCGCCTGGGGAGTACGGCCGCAAGGCTAAAACTCAAAGGAATTGACGGGGGCCCGCACAAGCAGCGGAGCATGTGGCTTAATTCGACGCAACGCGAAGAACCTTACCAAGGCTTGACATACACCGGAAAGCATCAGAGATGGTGCCCCCCTTGTGGTCGGTGTACAGGTGGTGCATGGCTGTCGTCAGCTCGTGTCGTGAGATGTTGGGTTAAGTCCCGCAACGAGCGCAACCCTTGTTCTGTGTTGCCAGCATGCCCTTCGGGGTGATGGGGACTCACAGGAGACTGCCGGGGTCAACTCGGAGGAAGGTGGGGACGACGTCAAGTCATCATGCCCCTTATGTCTTGGGCTGCACACGTGCTACAATGGCCGGTACAATGAGCTGCGATGCCGCGAGGCGGAGCGAATCTCAAAAAGCCGGTCTCAGTTCGGATTGGGGTCTGCAACTCGACCCCATGAAGTCGGAGTTGCTAGTAATCGCAGATCAGCATTGCTGCGGTGAATACGTTCCCGGGCCTTGTACACACCGCCCGTCACGTCACGAAAGTCGGTAACACCCGAAGCCGGTGGCCCAACCCCTTGTGGGAGGGAGCTGTCGAAGGTGGGACTGGCGATTGGGACGAAGTCGTAACAAGGTAGCCGTACCGGAAGGTGCGGCTGGATCACCTCCTTTCTAAGGAGCATCTAGATTCCGTAAGGGATCCAGAGCCACTACGTCGGCAAGTGTCCGACGGTGGTCAGCTCATGGGTGGAACGTTGACTATTCGGCACGGCGGGTTGTTTTTCACTAGTACTGCTTCGGCGTGGAACGTGGGGGATGGCCGGTCGGGTCGGGCACGTTGTTGGGTATCTGAGGGTACGGCCGTGTGGTCGCCTTCAGTTGCCGGTCCCAGTGAACCTGTTCTTCGGAGCGGGGTGATGGGTGGCTGGTCGTTGTTTGAGAACTGCACAGTGGACGCGAGCATCTGTGGCCAAGTTTTTAAGGGCGCACGGTGGATGCCTTGGCACCAGGAACCGATGAAGGACGTGGGAGGCCACGATAGGCCCCGGGGAGCTGTCAACCGAGCTTTGATCCGGGGGTGTCCGAATGGGGAAACCCGGCAGTCGTCATGGGCTGTCACCCGCTGCTGAACACATAGGCAGTGTGGAGGGAACGAGGGGAAGTGAAACATCTCAGTACCCTCAGGAAGAGAAAACAACCGTGATTCCGGGAGTAGTGGCGAGCGAAACTGGATGAGGCCAAACCGTATGCGTGTGATACCCGGCAGGGGTTGCGCATGTGGGGTTGTGGGATCTCTCTTTTGCGGTCTGCCGGCCGTGAGACGAGTCAGAAACCGTTGATGTAGGCGAAGGACATGCGAAAGGTCCGGCGTAGAGGGTAAGACCCCCGTAGCTGAAACATCGGCGGCTTGTTTGAGAGACACCCAAGTAGCACGGGGCCCGAGAAATCCCGTGTGAATCTGGCGGGACCACCCGCTAAGCCTAAATATTCCCTGGTGACCGATAGCGGATAGTACCGTGAGGGAATGGTGAAAAGTACCGCGGGAGCGGAGTGAAATAGTACCTGAAACCGTGTGCCTACAAGCCGTGGGAGCGTCGCATGCAAGCTTGCTTGCATGTCGTGACTGCGTGCCTTTTGAAGAATGAGCCTGCGAGTTTGCGGTGTGTTGCGAGGTTAACCCGTGTGGGGAAGCCGTAGCGAAAGCGAGTCCGAACAGGGCGGTTGAGTAGCACGCTCAAGACCCGAAGCGGAGTGATCTAGCCATGGGCAGGTTGAAGCGGAGGTAAGACTTCGTGGAGGACCGAACCCACCAGGGTTGAAAACCTGGGGGATGACCTGTGGTTAGGGGTGAAAGGCCAATCAAACTCCGTGATAGCTGGTTCTCCCCGAAATGCATTTAGGTGCAGCGTCGTGTGTTTCTTGCCGGAGGTAGAGCACTGGATAGGCGATGGGCCCTACCGGGTTACTGACCTTAGCCAAACTCCGAATGCCGGTAAGTGAGAGCGCGGCAGTGAGACTGTGGGGGATAAGCTCCATGGTCGAGAGGGAAACAGCCCAGAGCATCGACTAAGGCCCCTAAGCGTACGCTAAGTGGGAAAGGATGTGGAGTCGCAGAGACAACCAGGAGGTTGGCTTAGAAGCAGCCACCCTTGAAAGAGTGCGTAATAGCTCACTGGTCAAGTGATTCCGCGCCGACAATGTAGCGGGGCTCAAGCGTACCGCCGAAGTCGTGTCATTCCAGTGTGGGGCTAACGCCTGCTGGGATGGGTAGGGGAGCGTCGTGTGCCGGGTGAAGCAGCCGCGGAAGCGAGTTGTGGACGGTTCACGAGTGAGAATGCAGGCATGAGTAGCGATACACACGTGAGAAACGTGTGCGCCGATTGACTAAGGGTTCCTGGGTCAAGCTGATCTGCCCAGGGTAAGTCGGGACCTAAGGCGAGGCCGACAGGCGTAGTCGATGGACAACCGGTTGATATTCCGGTACCCGCTTTGAAACGCCCAATACTGAATCAGGCGATGCTAAGTCCGTGAAGCCGGCCCGATCTCTTCGGAGTTGAGGGTAGTGGTGGAGCCGATGAACCAGACTTGTAGTAGGTAAGCGATGGGGTGACGCAGGAAGGTAGTCCAGCCCGGGCGGTGGTTGTCCCGGGGTAAGGGTGTAGGCCGTGTGGTAGGTAAATCCGTCACACGTTAAGGCTGAGACCTGATGCCGAGCCGATTGTGGTGAAGTGGATGATCCTATGCTGTCGAGAAAAGCCTCTAGCGAGTTTCATGGCGGCCCGTACCCTAAACCGACTCAGGTGGTCAGGTAGAGAATACCGAGGCGTTCGGGTGAACTATGGTTAAGGAACTCGGCAAAATGCCCCCGTAACTTCGGGAGAAGGGGGGCCATTCCTGGTGATGGGCTTTGCGCCTTGAGCTGGGGGTGGCCGCAGAGACCAGCGAGAAGCGACTGTTTACTAAAAACACAGGTCCGTGCGAAGCCGTAAGGCGATGTATACGGACTGACGCCTGCCCGGTGCTGGAACGTTAAGGGGACCGGTTAGCTGACTTTCGGGTCGGCGAAGCTGAGAACTTAAGCGCCAGTAAACGGCGGTGGTAACTATAACCATCCTAAGGTAGCGAAATTCCTTGTCGGGTAAGTTCCGACCTGCACGAATGGCGTAACGACTTCTCGACTGTCTCAACCATAGGCCCGGTGAAATTGCACTACGAGTAAAGATGCTCGTTTCGCGCAGCAGGACGGAAAGACCCCGGGACCTTTACTACAGTTTGATATTGGTGTTCGGTTCGGCTTGTGTAGGATAGGTGGGAGACTTTGAAGCGGCCACGCCAGTGGTTGTGGAGTCGTCGTTGAAATACCACTCTGGTCGTGCTGGATGTCTAACCTGGGTCCGTGATCCGGATCAGGGACAGTGTCTGATGGGTAGTTTAACTGGGGCGGTTGCCTCCTAAAGAGTAACGGAGGCGCCCAAAGGTTCCCTCAGCCTGGTTGGCAATCAGGTGTTGAGTGTAAGTGCACAAGGGAGCTTGACTGTGAGACCGACGGGTCGAGCAGGGACGAAAGTCGGGACTAGTGATCCGGCAGTGGCTTGTGGAAGCGCTGTCGCTCAACGGATAAAAGGTACCCCGGGGATAACAGGCTGATCTTCCCCAAGAGTCCATATCGACGGGATGGTTTGGCACCTCGATGTCGGCTCGTCGCATCCTGGGGCTGGAGTCGGTCCCAAGGGTTGGGCTGTTCGCCCATTAAAGCGGTACGCGAGCTGGGTTTAGAACGTCGTGAGACAGTTCGGTCCCTATCCGCTGTGCGCGTAGGAATATTGAGAAGGGCTGTCCCTAGTACGAGAGGACCGGGACGGACGAACCTCTGGTGTGCCAGTTGTTCTGCCAAGGGCATGGCTGGTTGGCTACGTTCGGAAAGGATAACCGCTGAAAGCATCTAAGCGGGAAGCCTGCTTCGAGATGAGTATTCCCACCAACTTGATTGGTTAAGGCTCCCAGTAGACGACTGGGTTGATAGGCCAGATGTGGAAGCCCGGTAACGGGTGGAGCTGACTGGTACTAATAGGCCGAGGGCTTGTCCTCAGTTGCTCGCGTCCACTGTGTT
>NZ_JBSFET010000183.1:0-5347 GCF_053594575.1 Streptomyces sp. NPDC001880 | reverse complement strand
GGCGCGGTCACGTTCAACGTCCTGACGACCGTGTTCACCGGAGGCGCCGGCGGAGCCGTCGCAGGCGCCGGGAAGGCCGGAGCCGTCGCGAAGGTGCTGTCCGTCGCGGGCAAGACCGGCAAGTTCATCGACCCGATGACCTACATCGCCAAGGGCGCCGGCGCCGGCCTGTCGAAGATCGGCGACATCACCGCGGGCCTCAAGGGCATCAGCAACATCGAGATCCCCAAACTCCCCGACGACGCGATCACCCTTCCCGAGGGCTCCCTCAAGCTGCCCGACGGCACTTTCCACCTCCCCGAGGGCGCGGCAATTCCCGAGGGCGGCGTCAAACTCCCCGACGGGAACGTCAAGTTCCCCGACGACGTCCCCGTCCTGCCCGAGAACGCCACCAAGCTCCCCACCCGCACCGACGTACCCGTCCAGTACTTCGACCACGACGGCAACCTCCTCGACGAACACGGCGACGTCGTCCAGAAGGCCGACGACGCCCCCGTCGAGCGCTCCCCCGGCACCACGCACACGGACACCCCGCACCCCACCACGCCGGTCAAGGAACCGGCCCTGGTCGGCGTGGGCGCGCACACCGCCGACGTATCGGCCCACGTCGGCGACAACGCCGTCCGCCTCGGCAGCGACCTCGGCGACACCGGCCGCCTCGGTGACGACTTGCCGGGCAACCACACCGGCGACAACCTCCCCGGCGGTCATGCGGGTGACCGTGTACCGGGCGGCAACGCGGGCGACCACCTGCCCGGCGGCCACGCGGACGACCTCGGACACGGCCCCTCCGCCGGCCATGAACCGCCCACCGGCGGACATCACAGCGACGGCAACGACGGTCACGGCGGCGGCCACGAAGACCCGGTCGGCGGCGGGCACGACGGTCCCGGAAGCGACCACGACGGGCCGTCCACGGGCGGCGACCACGTTCCGGACGGTTCCGGATCCGACGTTCCCGGTCCCCCTCATGGCGGCGACGGCGGCGTCCCCGGCGGGGCCGTCCCCGACGGTCCCCGGGGCAACCTGCCCGACGGTTCCTGGGCGGGCGAGAACGGCTTGCGCCTGGACCGTGAGGCGAACGCGGCGGCCGACGACTTCATGCGCCGGTCCACCGAGGCGGAACCGCGTATCACCGAGTCGATGCAGGGCATCGCGGGCAAGGTCGACAACGGCAAGCTGATCGGCCTGGAGTACCGCCTCAAGGGCGAGGACTCGCTCAAGCGCAAGCTCGCCACGGACATGCTCGAAGACGTCGGCATGGACCCCGCCCGGGCCCTCGGCGACATCAAGGACTCCATCCGCTACACGATGGAGGTACCGAGCAACAGCTACACCCACGGTGTGCAGCAGGCGATCGACGACCTGCAGGCCAAGGGCTTCGAGAACGTCACGTTCAAGAACACCTGGGACTCCACCGGCTACAAGGGCATCAACTCGACCTGGCGCGACCCGATCAGCGGCCAGACCTTCGAGCTGCAGTTCCACACCGCGGACAGCTTCGCGGCCAAGATGGACGGCCACGTCCTGTACGAGAAGGAGCGCCTGCCCGGCGTCTCCCCTGACGAACTGGTCGCGATCAAGGCCGAGCAGGCGGAGCTCTTCGGCAAGGTGCCGGTACCGCACAACGCGGGCGCCATCACCATCGGCGGGCGCAGCGTCGACGACATCGCGTCCGCACTCGGCAAGGACGTGGACTCGACGGTCCACGGTGTCGGGTCGGTGGGAGACGATGTCGGACGCCTGGGCGACGATGCCGTACGCGTCGGAGACGACGCCGCAGATGCCGCGGACGACGCCACGCACGTCGGAGACGACGCCGCAGATGCCGCGGACGACGCGGCGGACGGAGCGCGGGCTGACGACGGCGGCGGTCCGTACACCCATGGCCCCAACGGCGGTTGGAGCGGCGCCGGCTGGGTGCATCAGCCCTCGGACTACGCGGCTGGGATCTACGAACAGCTGCGGGCCACACCGAACCATGTCGACCTGCCGGAAATGGCGCGGAACACCGGTGTCGACGAGTCCGTGCTCCGCGAAGTGAAGAGCCACATGATCCGCTCGCAGCACGATGTTGTCGTGCAGCCCGGCGACGTGAGGCGGGGGCTCTTCACACCGCGGGACGACATCGCGGCGATGTGGGACGGAGCCCGGAAGGGCACCCTCTCCGAGGAGAAGCTCGCCGAGTTCAAGAACCTCATGACGCACGAGTACGTCGAGAGCCGGCTGATGAAGTCCGGCCTGCCGTACCTCCACGACCAGACGGGGCTGTGGCGCCTGGACGAAGACGGGACCTACAGCCGGCGGTCGCCCAAGAGTCTCAGTGCGGCCGGCGCCCATGACTTGTCGCCCAACCCTGTGCGCGGCGGCTTCGGAGGGGCCTGGCAGCGGCTGGGGCTCAAGCATCCCAAGGTGACGCTGGCGGACGATTTGTCGAACATCGACGACCTGGTGAAGGGTATCTTCCAGGAACTTCGAGCAAAGGGGCTGGACCTCAAGTGACTCATCCCGCACCCCTGGTGCTTGAGCGACTGCGTGCCGTCGACTGGTCCGCCGTGGACGAGGCCTACCGCCACGAGAACTCCCGCGCACGCCTGATGCGGGAGTACCTGCGCCGGGCGGCTCTCTGGGCGCACCACTACGGCGCCGAGCAGTCCTGGCCATTCTTCGACCTGGCTGAGCATGTCGACCCCACCGTCCGGATTCCCGACGACCTCGCCGCCGAGCTCGACGAGGTCCTGCGGGGTGTCGGCCCCTTCTCCGTCGAAACGACATGCCGAGGGGCTGTCCGCTGGGCTGTTCTTCTCGCCGAGAGCAAGGTCGATCTACCAGATCTCCCTGATCCCTACGAGCCGCTGCTGGCACTGTATGAACGAGGCGGCGGGTTCTTCGTCGAGGAGTTCATCGACCTCAATGGTGCGATGCTCCAGCTCGCGGAGCTGTCGAGCTACCTCTCCGCACCCCCCTTCCTCACGCTCGCACCGGCCACGCTCGACGCTCTTGATGCCGAGGGCGAGATCACGTACTACGCGAAGATCAGCGAGGGCTACCCACGAAGCAGCCCGCGCGGCATCGTCCGGCGCCGGGTCGACGACGGCCGGACGTACGACGAGGCGTTCACACGCAACCTCCGCTGGGAGCCGACGGAGTACCTCAGGTTGTACGAACTCGGCCACAACGAGATCGACCACGTCCAGATCACCGAGATCGAAGCCGCCGCATTCATCGAATCGACGACGAAGAGACTCGCCGGATCCTGATGCCCCTCCGGGTCCACGGACGTCGGCCGTCACTCACGGTCGTGTGCATGGTGTAAAGATCGATCGGAGATCCTCGGGGGCCCTGTCATGACGGCAGGGCCCCGTTCTCCGCAATCCGGTCAAGACGCTCCGTTTTCGCACGCCATGGCCCGTGCCGGACTTCCGTGACCATGTCACACCCTGTCCACAGCCCTGAGGTCTCCGATTACTTTCGGCCTTGTCGGTCACATGGGTGACGACGCTTTCGGGGAGACCACCCACCCTGCCAACCACCCATCCGGCAGCGGAATGAGACACGGCGGCCCCCCACCCCGGGGAATCGCCGGAATCCAGAATTCCGGCATAGCCCAAGGAACCCGGCGATCTGATTCTGGTCACCGGCGACCCCGTCTACTTCCGAGACGGGCGAACAGCCGTGGGTTACGACAGGAGCACGAGGGTCAACTTCGACCTGGTCGAGCCGCTCCCTGGGTACCACGACGTGGTTGTGCACGGAAACAACCACTTCTTCGAACCCGGGCGAGTGAACGAGGCCGGAGCACCCTTCTCCGCCGGTGACACTCACCCCACACACATCGCGGATGCCATACGGGCCAACCCGAGCTACGACGGAGGCCCGGTGAGGCTTGTGTCGTGACATGCGGGAACGACAGCAGAAGGCGTGTTGGACATCCCCGCCGCGCAGGCCGTCGCCAATGAACTCGGAGTCCCTGTGATGGCCCCGACGAACAAGGCGGGCGTGAACATCAAGCTCGGTCCCAACCAGACCCCGAAGATCTTTGGTGGAGGATACTGGCGAACATTCCTTCCCATGCCCCGCTGGCAGAGGATCACCTATGCAGATCGCCGATTTCTTCCAGGAACTCTGGACACCCTCGTTCGGAACTCCGAGAGGGAATGTGCGGGACTTCCTTGCGCCGAACCCTTACGAAGACGCCAAACAGATCACCGAGTATCTGCTCGGAGGCCATGAGGTCTTCGGCGTCATGGGCTCCTCCGAAGACGTGCTCGGCTCCGGCAAGACCGTACTCGGCGGCGACTCGATCTTCTCCGACGGAGAGTGGCTCTGGAGGGGGGACCTCTGGTTCTACGTATGGACACACCACGTGGAACTCCCGGAGGAATTCCTCGCACGAATCAGAGAACACGACTATCTGGTGCCTGCCGAGAACGAAGCTCAATTGGTGGAGGTCGCCAAGTACGTCGACGCGCGTCTCTGACCGGCCCGACCCGGCGGGGCCGGGTCGATCGGTCTCATCAGCTCGGGGGTGGGTTTTCGAGTGAGCCGCTAACCGTCGCGGGCCGCCCTGGAACGCTCGCAGACCATCACCTGGGACGATCTGGAGCCGACCTTCGCCCACGGGCGCTCGCGCGCCCTACTGATGCGCGAGCACATGCGCCGTGCGGCTCTGTGGGCCCGTGCCTGCGGCGTCGAGGAGGCGCGCCCGACGCTCGACGCCGATCCTGGCGGCCGGGTCACGTACTACGCGTAGATCAGTGAGGGATTTCCCCGGATCAGCCCGCGCGGAATCCTCCGGCGCCGCACTGTCGGCCGGGATGCGGAAACGCGCGACGAGGCGTTCACCCGGAATCTCCGCTGGGAGCCGCCCGAATACCTCAGCCGAGGTCGAGGACGCCACGTCCATCGAATCGACGACGAAGAGACTCACAGGATCCTGATGACCCGCCGGGGCCGCAGGCGGCCGGACGCCCCCACGACCGTGTGCATGGCGTGAGGATCGGCCGGAGATCCTCAGGAGCCCTGCCGCGCCGGGAGGGCTCCCGTACTCCCCGAACCGGTCAAGTACCTTGCTTCTGCAGGTCATTGTCCGTGCGACGCTTCGTTGATCACGTCACAGCCTGTCCACAGCCCTGAGGTCTTCGATTGCTTTCGGCCTCCCGGTGTTGATAGGGATGGTCCGCACATTTGTTTGCTCGGGCTTGACAGGGGGATTGAATGAAGTTCGACATGGGGGCGCAGGTTCTGACGAATCTGTCGTCGAAGTCGCGTGGGTCGAGTGATGATCTGGGTACGTTGATCCGTCAGTTGGTGCAGGCGGCGGCGCCGTTGGAGGGGAAGTTCCACG
>NZ_JBSFET010000182.1:0-5353 GCF_053594575.1 Streptomyces sp. NPDC001880 | reverse complement strand
AGCAGCTACCTCAAGGGGTAGTTCTGAGGCGAAATTGGGGGGATGTGCGTCCGGCGTCCCGGCGGGCTCGCGGATCGTGGTCGGCCCGCCACCGATCCTCACATCCAGGTCGCCTGCGGCCTCGCGCGCCTGACGGAGTGCCTCCTGCGGCGTGGCGTCGATGAAGTGGAATGTGGTGCCGCCCTCCATCTCCACCGAGGGGCGGGGGTGGTGGGTCAGGACGAACACCGGGGTGCGGAAGGGCGGGTTGGGCCCCCACCAGCCGTTCCAGTCGTCGTTCTCCCATGGCCCGCGCTGGGGGCCGAACTTGTTGCGGCCCATGATCTCCGCTCCGATGCCGACATCCCAGGTGCCGGCGATGGTGTCATCGACCCCAGTGCTCCCGTCCGGCTTGCCCAGCATCTGCTGGAAGGTCCTGGTCGGGAAGAACCACTCATGGAGCCGCGTGCCGGCGTGGCCGAACGGGGCGTCGAGACTCTGCCCTTCACCAGTGGCGAATCCGTCGATAGAGATGGAGAAGTTGTGGACCCTCACGCGGGACATTGCACGGACTCCTGCCCTCGAAGCGATGTGATTGCGAACTGCAATCACTAGCCGTGGGTGAGCCTAGACCCGGTGATGGCAGAATGCAATCACTGGAGGTGGGCATGCGAGACAAACCGCGGTCCGGATGCGCGGTCAACGCGGCGGTCGAGGCACTCGGGGACCAGTGGAGCCTCATCGTCCTGCGCGACGTGATGTTCGGCGGGCGCCGACACTTCCGCGAGCTGCTCAGCCACTCCGAGGAGGGGATCGCGTCGAACATCCTCAGCAGCCGTCTCAAGGCCCTCGTCGCCGGCGGTCTCCTCACGCAGGAGCAGGCCGAACGAGGACGTCGAGCGACCTACAGCCTCACAGAAGCGGGCATCCAGACAGTCCCCATCATGGTCGCGCTCGGCTCCTGGGGAATGCGGCACCGCCCGACCACACCCGAACTCAGCGTCCGCGCTCGCCTCTTGGAGGACGGCGGCCCGCATCTCTGGGAGGACCTCATGGACGAACTCCGCGAGGTGCACCTGGGTATTCCCCGCTCGAACCCCGACCACCCCCGGGCCTCCGAAATCCTTCAGGCAGCCTACGAGCAGGCACTCACGCAGGCGCACTGACATACCCCTCCGGCCGGCATCAAGATCGCTTGAAGTACTGGTCCTCCGCCGATACCCGTCTTTCCGCGCGGGCGGCCTGACGATGGTCTTTAGAGGCCTCGCGGACAGGCGGCAGGTCATGGTCGGCGTCGGGGGCGTTCCTCCCAGCGGTAGGTGGTCCATGCCTGCCGGATCAGGTTACGGACGGTGATGATCGTGTCGGCGAGGTCGAAGAATGTGTCGATGACGGTGCGCCGCTCGTAGCAGCGGGCGAGCCGGTGGAAAGCGTTCTGCCAGGCGTGAGTGCGTTCGACATGCCAACGCTGACTGGCCTGGATGGGCGCCTTCTCCCCCTTGTACGCGATGCGTCCGTGCAGGCCGCGTTCGTTGAGCAGAGCGCGGGTCTTGTCCGCGTCGTAGCCGGCGTCCAGATGCACGGTGATGTCGTCGGGCAACGGCCCCCGGTCGTCCAGACGGTCCAGAGTCGGGGCGAGCAGCGGGGAGTCGTGGCGGTTGGCATCGGCCAGGACACGGCCCAGGGGAATCCCGTACCCGTCCGTCATGCCCGAGCGTTTGAGGCGCTGTTTGCAGCGGTCGACCGGTGAGCGACCGGCCGCCTCGCCGCCTCCGGGGTCTTGGTGATGAAGCTGTCCACGGCGATCTGATCGAGGACGAGGCCGACGATCCGGTCGTAGGGACTCCAGCGCGATCTGCTTGAGCCGGGCGAACACGCCCAGTCGTATCCACTCGTCGCGAACCGGCATACAGGACTCAGGCTGCCGAGGTTTTGACGCCTCCCTTGCCCCGGCAGTCCGGGGTCTGCGTCTTTTCTGGGACTGCTTGTGCTGCCCTGTACGCGTCGTGGTCGTGACGGTGGTCGCCATCTTCTGGGCCCGGAGCTCGGCGACGCAGTCGGTGACGCAGGTGCTGTAGTCGGCGCACTCGGTATTGGCCTGCGTGTCTTGAACGGGGTTCTTCGGCCCCGGGCGAACGGAAAGTTCTGACCCCACTCCTCGAACGGGAGGACGACCGATCACGTCCGCAAACGCAGAAGCTCGGCTCCCGCAGCGGCCGTCCGCCCAAGTTCGACAAGACC
This sequence comes from Streptomyces sp. NPDC001880, assembly GCF_053594575.1. Lineage (NCBI taxonomy): Bacteria > Bacillati > Actinomycetota > Actinomycetes > Kitasatosporales > Streptomycetaceae > Streptomyces > Streptomyces sp. NPDC001880. Next base: position 3,133 of record NZ_JBSFET010000182.1, on the reverse strand, counting down.
GACTACCGCGAGCGCCATGCAGTCGAATGCGGAACCAACCGCCCCAAGAGGCATCGCGCTGTATCCACGCGATATGACAAGCTCGCGGTCCGCTATGAGGCGACCGTCCTCGTTGCTGCCATCAACGAGTGGCTGTGACCTTCGGCCGTCACGCGGTGGGATCCACGTTCCACGCCGCGGGCAGACCGCTGCTGCAGAAGACGCAGACGAAGTCGTCCTCGCGCACGATGTTGTGTTCCTGGCAGTCGGGGCACCGCCGGAACACCACCTCGTGGGTGAAGGCGGAGTGCCGCCCGAGCTCTACGTTGTCCAGAGCACGGGCGACTGCCGACCAGGAGGTGGTGTCCGGGCAGTACCCGGTGGACTGGTTGCTGACCTCGCTCACGGCCCACCGGTCTGCCTCGCGCATGAAGCTGATCTCTCCGGCACTCAGAACCATGTCTCCGTCGGCACAGACCACGTGCTCGCTTCGTCGCGGCGCCAGTCGAAGCACACCGTCCATACCGACCACGAAGGTGAACGGTTCGGCCAACTCCCCCGCCGATTGCTCAGCGATCCAACTGTCGAAGTCAGCTGCCGAGCTGATCCGGCACCCGCCGCCGCCAGGCCGGACCGCAGTCTTCAGCTCGACCGGTCCGACATATCTGTAACTCCGCCCCCGCGCACTCACGTCAGCCAGCCTAGAGCACTTCCGACACACACCCTAGGCTGCGAACCCGACGTTGGTCACGTACTCTGCGATCCCAAGTCGACAATGACGTCCTCCCAGGCGTCGTCCAAGCCCTCGTGGTCGCCGGCCGCCCAGGCCTCAACGATGCGGTCCCAGCGGCGGACGTTCATCGTGCGGTACTCCACCACCCGCTGGAGCGGGCGCAGTACCTGCGACTGGTTGAGCGGGTGGTTCTCCACCCGTGTCCCACCGGCGGCGTTCAGGCGTCGCAGAAGGTGCCGGGCGGCGCACCTGGCGGTAGGCGGCGTCGATGGTTCTGGAGACGTTCAAGATCCGCTTGTCCGCCCAGTCACGGAGGCTTCGCCCCACGCTGGACTATCCGCCAGCGTGGGAAAGCCACTCCGGGGCTGAGGCAACCTGCTGTCTCAGTCCCCGAGAAACCACAGATACAAGTGTTGCCCGTCGAGAATCGTCTGGCCCAGCTCGACGAGCTCGCGCGCGAACTCGTCGGTCAGCACATCCGGAGGCAGCCGCGGTATCTCCTCCAGCAGGGTGGACACCTGCCGGTGGTTGAAAACGGTATCCGCGTACGGCAACAGGTGCCCCAGCATCGGAAACACCGACTGGTCGAGACCGGCCAGCTCTGGACCCCAGACCACACCATGCTCAGCGCGGGCCTCGATCGTGCCGCTCTCGCTGCGGACCTGCACATTAATCATGGTCAGACCCTATTGACCTCGTGATACGGACAGTCCCTGAGGGCTGTCCCGTAGCCGGCGCTATAAGCCGGTGGTCCCGGTCGGCAAGGCCGAGACCGACGCTGACGTCCGGGACCTCCAGTCTTAGTGGGTCAGGAGGTTGGTTGATCCTTGCGCAGCTGTTGCCGTCAGTCGGTGAGCAGGGGGTAGTCGGTGTAGCCGTGGGTGTCGCCGCCGTAGAAGGTGGTGGGGTCGGGCTCGTTGAGGGAGGCGCCGGTCTGCCAGCGCCGGACGAGGTCGGGGTTGGCGATGAAGGCCCGGCCGACGGCGACGAGGTCAGCGGCTCCGCTTTCGACGTACCGGCGGGCTGCGGCCGCGTCGGTCATCGGGTACCAGCCGTCGCTGACGATGAGCGGGCCTTGGAAGCGGGCGCGGAGGTCTGTGATCAGCGGGCCGGTGGAGTCGCCGATGGTGTGCAGGTAGGCGAGGTCCAGCGGGGCGATCTTGTCGATGAGCATGCCGTAGGTCTCGGCGGTCTCGGCGGGGTTGTCCTCGATCGCGCCGTGCAGGTTCGCCCCGGGCGAGATGCGCAGGCCCACGCGCTCGCTGCCGATCGCGTCGGCCACGGCCTCTACCACCTCGGTCGCGAACCGGGCCCGGGCCGCGGTGGATCCGCCGTAGGCATCGGTGCGGTGGTTGGTGGACGGCGTGAGGAACTGGTGGATCAAGTAGCCGTTGGCGCCGTGCAGTTCGATGCCGTCGAGGCCGGCCGCGACGGCAGACCGCGCGCTGTTCACGTACTCCTCGACAACGCTGGGGATCTCCGCCGTGGTCAGGGCCCGGGGTGCGGGGTACGGGCGCATGCCGCCGGCGGTGAAGATCTCGCCCGGGGCGGTCAGCGCGCTGGGGGCCACGGTTTCGTGGCCGTTCTTGTTGTCGGGGTGCGAGATCCGTCCCGCGTGCATGAGCTGGGCGACGATGTGGCCGCCTTCCTCGTGCACGGCATCGGCGACGGCGTGCCAGCCTGCGACCTGCTGGACTGTGTGAAGGCCGGGGGTGTTCGTGTAGCCCTGGCCGGCTGGGCCGGGCTGTACGCCCTCGGTGATGATGAGGCCGGCGGTGGCGCGCTGGCGGTAGTACGTGGCGACGACGTGCCCGGGGACACCGAAGGAGTCGGCACGGCTTCGGGTCATGGGTGCCATGGCGATCCGGTTGGGCAGCGACCACTTGCCGATGGTCACGGGGCTGAACAGGTCGTGCATATGGGTCTCTCCTCGGGACGGGGTGTCCGGGCGGATGGTCAGGCGGCCGGGCGGCGGACGGCGATGACGTTCTCGGTGACGGTCGCCCGCCGGCCCTGGGGCCCGGTGGCGATCCGCTGGGGTGCGTGGCAGCGCTCGATGTGCCAGCCGTCGCCGAGCTGGAGCGAGGCCAGGACCTCTTCGGGGGCGGGGAAGACCACGTGCTGGCCGACTTGCCAGGACCAGGGCGCTATGGAGGCGTGTTCGATGACGATGAACATGCCGCCCGGGGCGACCGATTCGGCGGCTCGGCGCAGAACCTGCGCGCGGGGGATCTCGATGGGGGTGTGGAAGTAGACGGCGCTGACCAGGTCGAATTCGCCTCCGGGGAAGCTCTGCGTCAGGTCGTGGCGTACCGCGTGGACCCGCTGGGCCGCCGACCCTTCGGCGTCAATCTCTTCATGCCGCAGCCGGCGCTCGCCGACCCGAGCGCCGTGGAGGTGTACCGGCACCAGCTCGTGGGC
>NZ_JBSFET010000181.1:0-5353 GCF_053594575.1 Streptomyces sp. NPDC001880 | reverse complement strand
TCAGGAGCGCACCCGGCAGCGGCCGCCGAACCGTGGTGGTCGGCGGGGCGCCGGGCGTTTCGGCGTTCACCCGTCCAGACCGTGCAGGCTCTCCAGGCCGGTGGCCGCCGCGTATGCGCGCAGGGCGGTCTTCAGCGAGCCGGCCGTCCAGCGGGCGCCGAGCGCGGTGGTGGCGTCCAGGTACAGGCCCAGCACCCGGGCCGGGCTGGGCTCGTGGCCGGCCTGCCGCAGGACGGCGGGCAGGGTGACCAGGTCGATCAGCCCGGTCCCGTCGGGTCGCACGCTCTCCACGTCGAGCAGCACCGCCTCGCCGTCGGCCCGCTGCCGCAGGTGTTCGGGCTTGAGGTCGAGGTGGCCCAGCGGCACCAGACGCGGCCCGTAGGCGTCCAGGTGCGCGGCCAGCACCTCGGCGTAGGCCGCCGGGTCCGTGATCCAGGCCGGGGCCGGGGCGCCGTGCAGAGCGGCGAGGGTGAAGCCGGCCAGTGCCTCGGCGGCCTCGCCGGGCAGCCGCAGTGACGCCGTGTGGACGGCGGCGACCCGCTTCGCCAGCACAGCGGGCATGGCCGCCTCGCTCCAGTCGGCGGGCTCGGGCAGGTACTCCAGCAGCAGCGACAGCGACTCCTGGCCCTCCGCGTACAGCCGGGCGACCGGCGCAACGTCGGCCAGCAGCGCGTACGCCAGAGTCTCCCCGGCGTACGCGGCCGCATCGGCATGGAGCTTGAGCACCAGCGAGCCCTCCGGCGGCGGCCGGTGCACCGCGAACACCGCGGCGGTGTACCGGGCGTTGACCACGCTGACCCGGCCGTTCACGCCCGGGTGGTCGGCGGCGAGCACCTGGCGGGCGTGCACGAGAAGGTCGACAGGGTCGGCGGGCATCGGGGTGGCCAGCCACCCGGCGGGGCGGATGCGGGCCAGTCCCGTCAGCGCCTGGGCGGCGGTGGCCGGCGCCGGGGCGGTGGTCACCGGGCTCCCGCCGACGCGGTGATGCCGGCGGCCAGGTTCACGTAGGACAGGGCGGCGAGATCGGGACGCTGGTGCTCGCCGTAGATGCCGAAGAAGGCGTAGACGAGGCTGTCCAGGGGGCGGCCGATGTGCCAGCACTCCATCGCGCCGCCGGCCACGTCCCACACCTGCAGACGCCCCTGGAGCAGGGCGCGGTAGTCCTGGAAGAACATCTCCGCGCCGAACGGGTAGGCGGCCATCGCCTCCTCGCGCCCGGCCGGCTCGACCTGGACGAAGTCGGCGGTGGTGACGTCCCACGCGAACTGCAGGAGCTCGCCGCCGGGGCCGTCCTTGAGCCGCAGCACCGCGCGGTGGGGGCCGAGCGGGCCGGAGAGGTACTCGTGGATGCTGCACGCCAGCATCCCTGTGCCGGTGACCAGCAGTTCGCGGCCCAGCCGCGGCAGCGCGTCGCGGACTTCGGCGAGGGCCTGGTCCTGGTCGGCGGGCGGCTCGGCGAGCGGGACCAGCTCGACGCCGCCGGGGTCGGCCAGGAACGCGGCGTGGGCGACCAGCGCCTCGTACTCGAAGTCGTCGTCGATCCGCACCCACCCGACCTGGTCGGACATCACCTTCTCCGAGGGCGAGGCCGGGAGGGTCAGCCGCTCGCCCGGGCGCGGCCCGTGGACGTGGAAGAGGTTCTGCAGGCCGTTGGCGGCCGAGGCCATCTTCGGGTGGTCGGAGTAGAGGAACGGCCCGTGCGGCGAGCCGGGCGGCAGGAAGCCGTTGCCGCACAGCGCCACGTCCCTCACGCCGTCGAGCGGGGCGAGGACTTCGAGCAGCAGCTGGTTGAGCACGCTCAGGCCGGTCTTGTGCCGGGTGCCGTCCACGCCAGGCAGCAGGTTGACCGAGGAAGCGGGCATGCCGGGCGGCACGATCTGGGAGTTGTTGGAGACCACCGCCATCCGCGGCACGGGCTGGGCGCCCTCGGCGACCTGCTGCAGGTACAGGTCCGAGGGGTCGGCGTCCACCGCGATGAACACCGTGGGTCCGTCGCCGACCCGCAGGCAGGGCTGGACGACGCGGTCCTCCCAGAACAGTGTCTGGGCGCCGGCCGGGTAGAGGGTGACGCGCAGGTCGCCCAGCTCGATCGCCTCGGTGTGGTCGACGCGGCGGACCTCGAAGCCGAGCCGGACGATCGCCTCTTCGACCGGGGCTGGCAGCAGCGGCCCGGTGTAGACGGGCACGCTGCGGTCCAGCAGGTCCAGGGAGGGCAGGTGAAAGTGGTCGAGGTGCTCGTGGGTGAGCACGACGGCGTCCGGGCGGGGCATCAGGCCGGCGTCGATCCGGCGCGACGGCCAGATGCGGCACTCGGCGCGGCCGGGCAGGCCGAACGCCTCCTTGAGGACGGGGTCGATCAGGACGCGGTGGCCGCCGCCCTGGACCAGCCAGGTCTGGTGGCCCAGGAACGTCAGCTCCAGGCGGGTGTCCACAGCTTTGCCTCCTTGATGTCGGGACCGGGGCTGGAAGGCCCGGGAGGGCGGGACGGCCCCAGCCGTCCCGCCCTCCCGGAGATCACTCAGTGGTGGTAGGTGTGCGGGGCGGCGGTCAGCGCGCCGGTGCCGACGAGCCGGGCGACCTTGGCCTGGATCGCGGCGACCTTCTTCGGGTCGAGCGTGACGGCAGGGGCCTTCGCGGTGGTCTTCATGGCGTCCTCCTTGCGTAGAGGGGGTGTTGGGGACTCGGCCGGGCGGGCCGATCCGGTGCTCACAGTTCACCGCCGCCCGGGGCCTGGGTCGAGGCCGGATCACCGGACGCTTCACCGGACACCGTGACGGGTAGGTACCGGCCCCTCGCTGACGGTGGCCATGATGGCTACCGTGGTGGTCCTGGATTCCGGGGGTGCCCATGCCTGAACACGCCGTAGCCAACTGGCGTCTCGTCACCGCCCGCGTGGAGCGCGGCTGGCACACCCAGGAGGACTTCGCCGCCGCGTACGACGAGACGGCCCGCGAGCTGAGCGAGCAAGCCAGGATCTCGGTGCGGCAGGTGAGGCGGTGGGAGTCGGGCGAGTCGACCTGGCCCAACCGCGATGCCCGGCGCGTCCTGAAGGCGATGTTCGGCTGCCCGCTTGAAGACCTCGGCTTTCGACGGCCCGCCCGGCCCACCGGACGGCGCCCGGGCGAGAACGGAGAGAAGCTGGAGGAGCACGTGCGCCGACGGACGTTCCTGGGCCTGGTGGGCGCCGCCCCGGTGCTCGACCTCACGGCCCTGGACCACCTCACCGCCGCCGCCCACGGCGCCCGGCGCCACGGCGACCGCGAACTCCTTGGCCACCTGCGGACCGCGCTGGACGACGCTGCCCGCGCCGACGGGCTCGCCGGCCCGCACGAGGCGCTGCCCACCGTGCTGGGCATCCTCGCGGCGATCAACTCCGCCGCCCGCACCCGCGCCCCCGGTCTGCGGCGTGAGCTGCTGGTCCTCGGCGCCCGGGGCGCCGAGCTCGCGGCCTGGCTCCACCGAGACGCTGGCGCCCCCGCCCCGGCCGTCGCGTACTGGCACTACCAGGCGAAGGAGTGGGCGACGCTGACCGGCGACGGCGCCATGCACGCCTACGTCCTGCTCCGCCAGGCCCAGGCTACCGACCGCACCGACGCGACCCGGATGCTCGACCTCGCCCGCGCCGCCACCACCGGCCCCTGGACGCTGCCACCGAGACCGCGCGCGGAAGCGTTCCAGCAGCAGGCGCGGGCGCTGGCCCTGACCGGCGCCCGCGTCGAGGAGGTGACCCGCACGCTCGACCAGGCACACACCGCGCTCGGCCAGGCCACCCCGGCGAGCGGGCCCGCCACCTGCACCGGCCCGCTCGGCGACGGCTACACCAGCGAGCGCCTCATGGTGCAGAGCGCAATCTGCTACCGCGAAGCCGGCCAGAGCGACCGGGCCGTCAACCTCTTCGGCGAACACCTCGCCACGGCTGCGTTCGCGCCCCGCGACCGGGCGTTCTTCACCGCCCAGTACTCCGGCGCCCTGGTCGCGGCAGGCGAACCGGACGAGGCAGCTTCGGCCGCGATGGAGGCCCTGGCACTCGCTGCCGGCGCCCGCTTCGGGCAGGTGCTCGCCGAGCTCCACCGCACCGCCGACGACCTCGCGCCGTACGCCCAGCGTCCCGGCGTAGCCGAGTTCCGGCAGCGGCTGGGCGAGCTGGCAGTGGCCTAACCGAGGAAGGCACTCACCCGCTCGATCACCTCACGCTGCCATGCCTGCGACTGCGGGTGCAGGTACTTGGGGTCGTCGTGGACGGCGAAGCCGTGCTGGGCTCCGTCCAGCTCCACCAGTTCCACCGGCCCGCCGAACATCGCCTTGTGCCGGCGGGACGACTCGATCGGCACGAAGGTGTCCGCGGTGCCGTGCACCATCAGCACCGGCGCCCGCACCCCGGCCAGGATCGCTGGAGTGTCCAGGTAGAAGACCTCGTTCAGCAGGGCCCGGTTCAGCTCGAACGGCGACTTCTCGGTGAACCCCTGCTCCTCCAACCGGACCGCCATGTCCCGGGACAGGTAGTCGTCCCACCAGCCCGGTCGGGAGGTGACGTACCGCTCCTTGTAGTCCAGCCGCGGGTTCAGCAGCACCAGCTTGGCGACCTCGTCCGGCCGGTGCGCGGCGTGCAGCGCGGCGGCACCGCCGGAGAACGACGCGGCGATCACGTGCACCGGGCCCGGCCGACTGGTGTGCGCGCGCAGCCGGTCACCGGCCGCGCGGATGTCGTTGGTCACCGAGGCGATCGTCAGCTCCGACTCGCGCCCGCCACTGGCCCCGTGAGCCCGCAGGTCGAACCGCAGACTGGTCACCCCGGAGGCGGCGAGGCCAGCGGCCAGGCGGGTGAAGAAGCCGCCCTCTTCCCGGGTCACCCCTGCCCCGTGGACCAGCACTGCCATCCCGGCCGTCGTCTCCGCCGAGCAGACCGTGCCGAACAGCGCGGTGCCGTCCAGGGACTGAAACGCAGTCTCGTGATCGACCATAAGCAGATGGTAGCCACCCTACGGGGGGCGTCGGGGCGGGGAACGGCAGCGACCGACGTGAGGTCGAGCCGCTTGTCCATGTCCAGGCGGAAGGTGCCGTACGGGTTGACGTTCGACCAGAACAACGCGGTCAGGCCGCGCAGAGTTCACGTTGGTGATCGGCTGGGGTGTCACGGGGCGGGGCGTCTATGCCGTGCACTGCTGTACCCGTCAGCGGCCGCGTGCAGCAGTGTCAGAGGCTTCCCATAGGTTCGCCCCATGAGTTCTTCACTGAGCGTCTACCTGCTCGATGTGGCTGCTACGCGTGCCTTGGTCGGATCCCGCGATGACCAGTTGCTGGAGGCGATCCGCAACGGCTTTGGGGACGACCTGGCACGTGACGACGACTATTT
>NZ_JBSFET010000180.1:0-5411 GCF_053594575.1 Streptomyces sp. NPDC001880 | reverse complement strand
CGGATCGTCGCCGAAGTACGCCCAGGGATACCTGGTGGCGCGGGTGCCGATGCTGCGGAAGGCGTCGAGCGCCTCGTCCCAGCGCTCCGTGCGCACACCGGCGTCGGGCGGACCCTGGTGTGAGGCCGTGGCATCTCCCGTGCCGTTACGGTGTACGGCCATCCGCAGCGTCGCGGCAGCCGCAACTCCCGCCACCAGCCCAAAGGTCAGGGCAGCCGGGATGCCGCCACCGATACCGGCGGACAACTGCAGCAGGCCCCAGCGCAGGCCCACCCAGTCCGTGGCCACCTGCAGCAACTGGCTCGCCAGCAGTCCGAGGACGGTCGCGCAGACCGCGCCCGTCGCCATCGCCGGGAAAGTGGCCCGGGCAGCCGCCGCAGCGCCCACCACACCACGGCGAGCAGTAGCGCGTCGGCGGCCCGGTACAGGATCCAGTCGTCGAGAGGTGCGCCCGTCGGGGCCGACCAGGCGCCGAGCAGCAGCCATTGACGCAGGAGATCGCCCGGTTCGGAGAGCCCGCTGTCCGGGGAGACCGTCTGGATGGTGGCGGCGACCGGCTGGTACGAGAGGACCACCAGGGACAGCGCGATGACCGCCGTTCCGACACTGCGGCCAGACGGGCGGGGCGAGCCGGGACAGCCGCCTGCGGCAGCGGACCGGTCTCCTCCGGGCGGCAAAGCGGATCAGGAGCAGTGCCACGGGCACGAAGCCAACGTTCAGGCGGAACTCGGTGCGCAGGCCCCCGCTCATGGATAGCGTCATGACCACGACGAAGAAGGGGTGCATCCATGACAGAACGTGCTGTTCCCGATCGTGTGGTGGTGGCGGAGCGTGTCGCCTCCGAGACGGGATTCAAGAAGAGCTGTATCCCGGAGGTGGGAAGGCTGCTCAGGCTGGCCGCTGCTGCGAAACCCCACGGAACCATTGCGGAGAGCGGCACCGGCTCCGGAGTCGGCACCGCCTGGTTGCACAGTGGCCTCGGCGCCGGTGCACGCCTGGTCACCGTGGAGCGTGACGAGAGTCTGGCCCGTCGAGCGGCGAATGTGTTCGCGGATGACGAGCGCGTCAGCGTTCTCACAGGGGACTGGCGGCTGCTTGAGCAACATGCCCCCTTCGACGTCTTCTTCTGCGATGGCGGGGGCAAGCGTGACGACCCCCAGAGGGTTGTCGATCTGCTGGCCCCCGGAGGCATTCTCATCCTGGACGATTTCACGCCCTCGCCCCACTGGCCGCCTCGATTCGAGGGCGAGGTCGACGAGCTCCGCCTGTTCTACCTCAGTCATCCGGACCTGGATGCCACAGAAGTACTCACGACACCGGTCAGTTCAGCGGTGATTGCGGCACGTCACCTCTAGGCAGTGTCCGACGCGACGGGTAACCCGCGGCTGTCGGGATCCGTGTCCTGCCGCCCCGTCTGCGTCTGCCCGCGTCCGCAACCTGCCGGTGCCGGCCACGCAACGCGAGCCGCCGCCGCGACTCATCTGTTCCACGCCGTGATCTGGATTCGCAGCCACTACGGGTCCGTGCCCGGCTATCTCCTGGCGCACGGGGCTGAGGAATCCGAATTGCGGGCGCTTCACAGCGCCTTGACCGACACGCTCCGGCGCGACGGCTACAGGGCCGGGACCGAGGTCACTGGGGACTGGCCGGAGGATGTCGAAGGCTCGGAGTACGGCGAAGCCGAGTAGGGGAAATGATGTCCGGGCCCCTGGGCGGAATCGGGGATCGACAGGTCACCATGGGCGCTGTGACGGGACGGGTGAGAGCTTGGGCCAGCGGGTGAGCATGCGTTGGCGCATCTCCGTGCTGAGCCTGCTCAGGCCGGTCAGGCCGGCGCGGTCGGCAGTCATCCGGCCGACGACGCCGAGCCGGTGGACGAGGCGTTGCCGGGCGGACGCGGTGCCCCACTCCCAGTCCCGGTCCGGGATCCGGGCCAGATGATCGGTGGTTCCGCGCCGGGCCCGCTCGACCAGCGCGTCGCCACGTAGCAGCCAGCCGGCGCACGCGTCGGTGAGGCCGCCGGAGAGGTCGTCGTCGTGGAGTTCGGCGCCGGTCGCGGCGCGCCACGCCGTGCGGTAGGCGGTCTCCGCCCGGTCCAGCAGTGGGGAGGAAGCCGTGGTGACGCACCAGCATGTCGGGAAGCCGATGCGCAGGTAGGCGAGCTCCACCAGTCCGCTGCCCAAGGATGCCTGCTCGAAGTCGATGAACCTGACCCCACCGGCAGTGTGCAGGTCGTTGCCGGGACACGGGTCACCGTGGAGCAGGGCGTGCCCTGATGCTTGGCCAAGCCGGTGCACGAGGTCGTCGAGCTCGTCGGACACCCCGGACACGACGGGGACCTCAAGAGCCTCGGCCAGACCGAGAAAGGAGTCGATGTCGGCCCCGTCCGGACCCCGCCAGCGGGGAAGTACGCCGATGTCCTCCGGGCGGGCAGCTGCATGCAGCCGGGCCAGTGCCGCCGCGTAGTCGACGATCCAGTCGATGGACGGGCGTCGGTGGTCGAGATGTTCCAGGACCAGCACCCGATCGCCGGGATCGACGCCCAGCAGGGCGGGTACCACGGGCCCCTCGACCCGGGCGGCGAGCCGCAACGCGGCCACCTCGCGGGCATACCGCTCCTCGGCGTCGGGACCGTCGACGATCTGCTTCACCACGGCCGGTCTCCCGGCCAGATCCACACGCCACACACGTGAGCGCGGGCTACTGCTCAGACGCCGCGGGCGCCCGGGGGAGCCCAGCTCTGCCCGTAACCCGTCCCCGAATGGCAGTCGCGACCACATGAGCCCATCCTTCCACGCGGGCGAACAAATGGGGGGCAGCGGCAGTGGCGAATCGGAACGAATCCGGCGTCCGCAGCGTTCTATGGGGCACGTTCAACTTGTCCTGCTCATACGTCTCATGGAGTCGCATGCCAGCCGAATTGCACACTCTGCCCTCAATCGCCGACCAGGCAGAGCGACTGATCGAGCTCGGAGTTCATGAGCTCGGTGGCCTCCGGCCCGCCGAGCTGCGCTCGACGGCCGCCAAGGCCGGCACTCGTGCCGGCCTTCTTGTCGTGCACCCGGACTGCGTCCCGGCATCGGCCCTCGCGCCGCTGCTCCGGAATCAGGGAAAGCCGGGGTTCGTCGTGGTCGACATGCCTGACATCGATCAGTTCTCGCCCATCGAGTCCACGAAGGTGCCCGACGAGCCGTTCTACGTGGTGGAAGGCATCGACCGAGGCGATGACATGGCGAACTGGAGCCCTCACGAGGCGCTGCCCGCCATTGTCGAAGGAGGCCGCACTCCCTTGCTCCTGGTCGAGGGCATGCACTGGGTTCTACAGCAGCCGGCGGCACTGGAACGCGGCCGCTGCTTCATGACCATCGGCTCCCGCCTGCGGAAGGACAACGGCACGCTCGACGCCCGAACCCCGGCACTGTGGATCAGCAACGGGACCGGGCGCGACGGACGGGACAACCGTAACGCGCCGAAGGTGGGCTGGTGTTGGGCGGGGAACCGGCACACGTGGCTCGGCTTCGCTACGGCGGCCGACCGGACCGCGGCCTGGTCCGAGCAGCGTCCGACTGCCGCGGCAAGGGCTACGCTACGGGTCCGGGACAAGGGCCGAGAGCGTTCGGGACGGGGCAGGTCCCTGATACCGGCCGGTCTCCCGGCTGATGTTCCAAGGGGCTGACACGGGCGAGGATGGTGGTCATGGCATTGTCGACTGCGTTCACGAAGTTGTTCGGTGTCCGGCACCCGATCGCCTTGGCGCCCATGGGAGGGTCGGCCGGTGGTGAGTTGGCCGCGGCCGTCTCCCGCGGCGGTGGACTGGGACTGCTGGGCGGTGGGTACGGGGATCGGGAATGGCTGGCCCGCGAGTTGCCCATCGTGGCCGCGAGCGGCAGACCGTGGGGCGCAGGCTTCCTGACCTGGGCGGCCGAGGTCGGCGCGGTCGAGCAGGCGCTGGAGTACGGTCCCCGGGCCGTGATGCTCTCCTTCGGCGATCCGAGCCCGTTCGTCGAGCGTATCCGGGCAGCGGGTGCGGCATTGATCGTGCAGGTCACCGATCTGGAGGAAGCCCGGGCGGCGGTGGATCTGGGGGCCGACGTCATCGTCGCGCAGGGGACGGAGAGCGGCGGACACGGGGCCCGGCGCGGCATGGCCACCCTGCCGTTCGTACCGGTGGTGGTGGACCTGGCGGCACCAGTGCCGGTGCTGGCGGCCGGTGGGATCGCAGACGGCCGCGGCGTGGCCGCAGCCTTGGCGCTGGGGGCGGCCGGTGCACTCATCGGTACCCGCTTCCAGGCCACGGCCGAGTCCCAGGCCGCCCCCGCGACCGTCGAGGCGATCATCCGAGGTCGCGGGCAGGACACGGAACGCAGCGGCGTCCTCGACATCGCCAGGGGAACCGGATGGCCGACGGCGAAGTACACAGCTCGCACCCTCGGCCATCCCTACCTCGACCGCTGGCGGGGCCGGGAGGCCGAGCTCGCCGCCGACCCGGAGGCCCGGCATGCCTATCAGGCCGATGTGGCCCGAGGCGCAGTGCCGCCGCTGCCGGTGTGGGCCGGCGAGGGTGTCGACCTCGTACACGACGTGCCACCGGCGGCCGAACTCGTCGCTGCGCTGGCCGCTCAGGCCGAGAACACCCTGACCCGAGCGAGGCGGGACTGACACGCTCCTGCCCTGGGGTGACTCCGCGACGGGCCGTTGGCGGGCGCGCACACCAGCACACCGCCGGTGCGCGCCTTGCGGGCGTCACGAGAAGCCGGCAAGCGCGACCGGCCGGTGCAGGCGGACCGCGGTCAGGTGTGGCTCAGCGGCACAGGGCTGTGTCCACGACATTGTCGACACGCTGCCTGGCCGCCTCGTCGGTCAGTTGCACGGTCACCGCGACGTTGGCGGCGCGGCCGTCGTCGGTGGCGCCGCCCCTGGTCTCGTATCCCGGGAAGCTGCCGCCGTGGCCCCAGTAGAGGCCGCCGCACGGCAGTGGCTTGCTCACGAGCCCCAGCCCGTAGCGGGCGCCGGGGCCGAAGGTGGCGTCGGCGCGGACGGTGTCGGCACGCATCTGGGCGAGCTGGGCCTCCGGGAGGAGGCGGCCGGACAGAAGCGCGGTGAAGAACCGGTTGAGGTCGGATTCGGTGGAGACCAGCTGACCTGCGGCCCACCCCCAGGAAGGGTCGATCTCCGTGACGTCGAGCAGTGGCGCGTCGGCCGAATCCCGGTAGTAGCCCTTGGGATGGGCCTCTCGGATGGTCGCGTCGCCGGGGGCGGGGAAGTAGGTGTGGTGCAGCCCGATGCGCTTGATGATGCGCCGGTCCATCTCCCTGGCCCGCTCCTCAATCGCCAGAGGGGCTGAGGGGGTGGGGCAGAGCCCCGGTTTCGGGAGGGGCAGTGGGGCCAGAGAAGACCGGTGCAGTCATGGA
>NZ_JBSFET010000179.1:0-5479 GCF_053594575.1 Streptomyces sp. NPDC001880 | reverse complement strand
CGCCCGATCACATTGATCTGCCGCCCCGGCCGGACCGCCTTGATGGCCCGGTTCAGCGACTCCTCGGTGCGCTCCACGAGCAGCCTGGACTCCTCGTCCACGTCGCCGCAGAGATACGTGGCGTTGTTGTCGCCGTGCACACCGTTGATGTACGCCGTGACGTCGAGGTTCACGATGTCGCCGTCGCGCAGCACAGTGGAGTCCGGGATGCCGTGGCAGATCACCTCGTTGAGCGAGGTGCAGAGCGACTTGGGGAAGCCGCGGTAGCCGAGCGTCGACGGGTACGCGCCGTGGTCGCACATGAACTCATGGGCGACCCGGTCGAGTTCGTCCGTCGTGACGCCCGGGGCGATGTGCTTCGCGGCCTCCGCCATCGCCTGCGCGGCGATCCGGCCCGCGATGCGCATGCGCTCGACGGTGTCGGTGTCCTGGATCTCCGGACCGGTGTACGGGGCGGGGCCCGGCTTGCCCACGTATTCGGGGCGGCGGATCCTTCCGGGCACGGAGCGGATGGGAGTGATCTCCCCGGGTGCGAGCAGCGACTGGCCAGACATGTCAGCGAGTCTAACCAGCGAGCTTGGGGCAGCATGGCCCCGAGGGAAGGAGTCGCTGATGGCCCTGTTCAAGAAGCGCACGGTCGGCAAGCCGGGCGAGTGGTACTACTGCCTGGAGCATCACAAGGTCGAGGAGGGCCCCGAGTGCCCGGCCAAGGACCGTTTCGGGCCGTACACCTCCCGCGAGGAGGCCCAGCACGCCATGGACACCGCACGGGAGCGGAACCTGGAGTGGGAGAACGACCCCAAGTGGCACGACGGGGGCACACCGCGCGATCCGGAGGCCTGACCGGGCCACCCGCCCCCCGTGCCCCCGCCCCCGGGCCCCCGCCCCCGGGCCCCCGTTCCTCAGGCTGCGGACGGGCTGGACTCCCTGGCCTCCCGCCTGCGCAGCGCGTCCTCGTCCGTTTCGGAGTCGTAGGTGAGCAGCTTCGGAAGCGCTGCCGTGAGCAGCGCGACCGAGGCCACGCACGCCACACCGCCGCTCCAGATCGCCGACCGCGTCCCCGTCCAGCCCGCCATCGCACCGGCCCGCACCTGGCCCAGTTGCGGGCCCACGCTGTACGAGAGCACCTCGATGCCCGCCAGCCGGCCCCGCAGCTCCTCCGGGATCGTCTGGTTCCAGATCGTGGAGCGGCCCAGTCCGCTGAGCATGTCGCCCGCGCCCGCCACCGCCAGGCAGACCAGCACCAGCCACACATCGCCGAACCACCCGGCCGCCGCGATCGCCAGCCCCCAGACCGCGGCCCCGGACACCACGAACAGCCCGTGCCGCCGCACCCGCGACGTCCAGCCACTGGTCAGCCCCAGCACCAGCGATCCCACCGACCCGGCCGCGTACATCAGGCCCAGCGACCAGTCGGCGTCCAGTTCGTCCGCGAGGAACGGGAAGATCGTGTTCGGGTAGGCGAAGAACATCGCCGCCAGGTCGACCGCGTACGTCCCCAGCAGTACCGGCCGGCTCCAGGCGTACCGCGCCCCCTCGGCGATCCCGCGCAGCGAGGGCTTCTGCCCGTCCCGGGCGGGCGGCGCGGGCGCCAGGCGCAGACAGAGCAGCACGGAGAGGGCGAACGTGGCCACCGTGACCGCGTACGCCGTGGCGTGCCCGGCGTAGGCCACCACCAGGCCCGCCACCGCCGGGCCGGTGATCGCGCCGAACTGCCAGCGCAGCGAGTTCAGCGCGGCGGCCGCGGTCTGCTGCTCGTGCGGCACGATCCGGGCCATCAGGGAGTCCAGCGCAGGCCGCTGGAGCCCGGCGAGCGCGGAGACCCCGGCCGCGACCAGATAGAGCGGCCAGAGCATCGGGCCGGGCAGCGCCGCGTTCACCAGCAGCACGAGGGCGAGCAGCCCCAGCCCCGCCTCGGTGGCCAGGATCACCTTGCGGCGGTCCACGGCGTCCGCGAGCGCCCCGCCGTACAGACCGAAGACGACCAGCGGCACCAGCTCGGCCGCGCCCATCACACCGACGGCCAGCGGCGAACCCGTCAGCTCCTTGATCTGGAGCGGCAGCGCGATCATCGCCATGAAGCTGCCGAAGTACGTCACCAGGCCCTGGACCCACAGCAGCCGGAAGTCGCGGGAAACGCGCAGCGGCGAGAGATCGGGCAGCAGGGCGGCCAGCCGGGCGGCCGGGGACGGAGCAGAGGTCACAGGGGGCCATGCTCCGGCGCCGCGGGGGCCACCGCAACGGAATTTCCGCGGCAGGCCGGCCCCGGGCCGTCACCAGCGGGCAGGAGGCGGCGCCGTCAGCCGGTCGGCGAGCCGGGACAGCCGGTCCCGGAAGCCGCGGCGGCCGCGCGGCGCGGGGGCGCTGTTCTCTCCGGCGGCCGCGCTCACCAGATGCTGCACAGTGTCCAGGTCCACGTCGTCGCCGGTCACCGCGAGCGTCTCATGGGCGAGCCCGCACACCTCCGGGTCGCCGTCGTTCAGCGAGAGCACCGTGGCCCCGGCGCGCCGCGCGTCGTGCACCCGCTCCAGCAGACCCGCACCGGGCCGCTCCGGAGCCACCAGGAGCAGAGTCTCGCCCCGTCCGGCCGCCTCGATCCGGCCCAGACCGACGGCCAGATGCGCGGGGCCGCCCGGCTCCACCCGGTGGCGTACCAGGGTGGGGGCCAGCTCCGGCAGCCCGGACCAGGTGGACTCGTCGACCAGATGGGCCGCCAGGTGCCACGGCTCGTACGCCGCCGTCCCCACCAGCAGCAGACCGCCGCCGTGCGGGACGACGGAGGACCGCAGCGCCCCGGCGAACCGCCGGGTGGCGGCGGGCCACTCGGTCCCGGCGAGCACTTCACGGAGCAGGGCCACGCGTACGGCATCCATGGCCCGGCATCTTGCCCGAGGAGGCCTGCCCGGCACCGGAGAACGGCTGCGAACCAGCCGAACGGGGAACAAGGGGTGACACCGGGTCCTGCTCCGTGGCGGGCAGTAATGTCGGAGCCATGACTACGAATGGCAGTGACAGCGCGGCCAAGCCCCCCGCCAAGGACCCCTGGGACCTTCCCGACGTCTCCGGGCTGACCGTCGGCGTGCTCGGTGGCACCGGACCCCAGGGGCGCGGCCTCGCCTACCGGTTCGCCCGCGCCGGGCAGCAGGTGATCATCGGTTCCCGGGCCGCCGACCGCGCGAAGAGCGCCGCCGAGGAACTGGGCCACGGCGTGGAGGGCGCGGACAACGCGGAGTGCGCCCGCCGCAGCGACATCGTGATCGTGGCCGTGCCGTGGGACGGCCACGCCAAGACCCTGGATTCGCTGCGGGAGGAACTCGCGGGAAAGCTCGTCGTCGACTGCGTCAACCCGCTCGGCTTCGACAAGAAGGGTGCCTATGCGCTGAAGCCCGAGGAGGGCAGCGCCGCCGAGCAGGCCGCCGCCCTGCTGCCGGAGTCCCGGGTCACCGCCGCCTTCCACCACCTCTCGGCGGTGCTGCTGCAGGACGAGACCATCGAGGAGATCGACACCGATGTGCTGGTGCTGGGCGAGGCCCGCGCCGACACCGACCTCGTACAGGCACTGGCGGGCCGGATCCCCGGCATGCGCGGCATCTTCGCCGGACGGCTGCGCAACGCGCACCAGGTCGAGTCGCTGGTCGCCAACCTGATCTCGGTCAACCGCCGTTACAAGGCGCACGCCGGGCTCCGCACCACCGACGTCTGAACCGGGCCGGCCACCACCGGCGTCTGAGACGGCCCGGCCACCACCGGCGTCCGGGCCGGGCCCGTCACCACCGATGTCCGAGCCGGCCCGGCCACCACCACCGACGGCCGGGCCGGGCCCGTCCGCGGACCCACCCTGCGGCGAGCGAAAAGGGGCATGGGGGACACTGGACGGGACCGTGCATCACCCCCGACAGGAGCCGCTCCCCATGCCCCGACTCGCTCTCTACGCCATCGCCGTCTGTGTCCTGGCGGTCGTCGCGGCCGTGATCTCGTTCGTCCAGGGCAGCCTGCTCGGGATCGTCTGGGTGCTGCTGGCCGGGCTCTCGTCGAACATGGCGTGGTTCTACCTGCGTCGGCAGCGGGCACGTACCGCCGGACAGTGACGGGCCGGTTCGCCGGTCACGGGCCGGCCGCGCAGACCGGATACTCCTCGTTCCAGTTCTCCCAGAACCGGTAGGCGGCGCGGCCGCACTCCGTGTCCAGGCCGCTCACACCCAGTGAGTCCAGCACGCCGCGGACCAGGTCGAAGAAGACATGGTTGACCTCCGGGACCCACAGCACGGCGAACACCGCGAGCAGCCCGAACGGCTCCACCTGGCGCCGGATCCGGTGCGACAGCCAGGGCTCGACCACCCCGTACCCGTCCAGCCCGGGGACCGGCAGGAAGTTCAGGATCGCCGCAGTGACCTGGAGCAGCGCCAGGAACGCCAGCGCGTACCGGAACTCCTTCGGGACGCCGTCCAGTGCGTCCGGCCAGAACGGCGCCGTGCACACCAGCGCGAACAGCACATTCGTCAGCGGGCCCGCCGCCGAGATCAGGCTGTGCCTCGGCGCCCCGGATCCGCCCCCGCTCGATGAAGACGGCACCGCCGGGCAGCCCGATCCCGCCCATGATCACGAACAGCACCGGCAGCACGATGCTGAGCAGGGCGTGCGTGCACTATCAGAGGGTTCAGGGCCAGATATCCCTTCGCGCCGACGGAACGGTCGCCGCGGTGCAGGGCACTCCTGGCGTGTGCGTAGTCGTGCAGACTCAGCGAGACGATCCAGCCGGCCGTCACGAGCAGGAAGACGACGAGTCCGCTGTTCGAGCCGAACCCTGTCCAGATGGCTCAGCCGGACAGGGCCATGACCGCGACCAGTCCGAGGAACACGGGGCTGACGCGATGTTCTGCGGCAATGGGGCCAGCGATATCGGGCCGACAGTATCGTCGGACGGCCGAGCTCTCTGCCGACGGGTATGCCGTGGAGATCTTGGCCGGGGACGCGTGGGGGCGCGATGCCGGCGTCGCAGGTCGGATCATACGGGTATGAGAAGCCGTATGCGTTTGTCCAGCACTTCGTTCTGCCAGGCCCAGGTCATCGTATCGGCGATTCCGTCACGGCTGATGATCAGCCCATCTCGCACCTGCCAGTAGACGATGCCGCAGAAATCGAGCGGGAAGATGCCTCGTTCGTCGTGGAGGGTGCCCGTCAACCGCCACTCCCACATGATGTGTTCGCCGTTCGCCACCACCCGTCCCACCGCGAGCCGGTGATCGGGAATCATCGACAGCACCCGGCCTACCCGCTCGACCAGTTCCGCCTGCGGAATGAGCTTGACCGGCTGGCCGCTGCCGCCCATCTCGGTGAGCTCCGGGGCGAAGTCCGCGACGGCCGAGGCGTCATGTTCGTTCCATACCCGGCGCACGTACTCGTCGACAACGTGCCGCATGCTCACCTTGGTGCCGCTCATGCGACGCCCCCGTCCAGCCGGACCTGCGGGCCGGGGTAG
>NZ_JBSFET010000178.1:0-5571 GCF_053594575.1 Streptomyces sp. NPDC001880 | reverse complement strand
ACCACCATCCATTTTCGGGCGACTTCGTATGCCGTCCGGAGGCGCTCAGCCGTCACTCACCGTGGCCACTGCACGGAAGCTGTGCCAGAACCCGATTTCGTGGACAAAACCAACCGGCCCACCCGCAGCGTCCAGTACCGCTACATCGATGCACTGTTCGGCGAGACGGGCAAGAACGTCATCAGCTGGGACCTCATCGCCACGCACTTCCGCGACCTGATGGGGGTGGCGATCTCGGTACGCGAAGGCACGATCTCCTCCACGCTGCTGCTGCGGCGCCTGCGCTCCGGCTCCCGTAAGAACGCCCACTACGCCGCGTTCCGCGAGGTCGGGCGCGTGATTCGCACAGTCCAGCTGCTGACGTATCTCTCCGACGCGTCGATGCGCCGGCGGGTGACGGCCGCGACAAACAAGGTTGAGGCGTACAACGGGTTCTCCGAGTGGCTGCACTTTGGCAACCGCGGGGTCATCGCTGACAATGACCCCATCGAGCAGGAGAAGGCAATGAAGTTCAACTCCCTGCTCACGAACACGGTCATCTTTCATAACACCCTGGACATCGCCGACATCGTCCGCGAGCTCCAGGCCGAGGGCTGGAAGATCGAGCCGGAGGACCTGGCGGAGATCTCCCCGTACCTGACCGAGCACATCATGCGGTTCGGCGAATACTCCACCCACGAGCTCAGCGACGCGCCAGAGGCGTACGAAGTGCACCTCGACGTCGACTTCACCCAGCTCGACCCCGACGCGGGCCCAGAAGTCGAAGTGGCCTGAAGGCACCCGAGAAGCCTTCGCCCCGCCGAGGGCAATTCGTAGGCGGCCATGGTCCGCGGCTGCCTACGCTCTCCCCATGTCAAACTCAGAACTACAGCGGATCAATTCCTTCCTGTCGGCCTTCGCCCGCCGCCAGGCCGCGCGCATCGTCGACCTTCCGGGCGGGTTCGCCGTATACGACGACGCCTTCGCACATTCCCACGCCAATAACCAGGTCATCATCGACACGGTCGTTGACTCCGAGGCGGTGCCCGCCATCGCGGAGGAGGCACTGGGGCATCTGTCTCACCGACTGATCTCCGTCCTTGACGACGAAGTCGGAATGGCGTGCGCACAGCCACTGATCCGGGATGGATACACCCACTCCACCTATCTGGTCATGCTGCATGCGGGCCCGGTGCCGGCCAGCGGGTCCGCGGAGGAGCTGGACCTCGACGCGATACGTATCCCACTCACCCGGCGATGGCGGGGCCTCCTTCCAGACGTCGACGACGAGGTCATACGCCATCTCGTCGACCGACGCGAGGCTCGCCGCCGCGGGGCCGACATCGTTCACTTCCTCGGTGCCTGCACGCAGGAGGGTGAGGTCGCCTCATGGGCTGACCTCTATCTGGATCCGGCAACCGGCACAGCCCAGATCGAGGACCTGGTCACTTCGGAGGCCCACCTCAGGCGCGGTTACGCCGATGCCGTCCTGACCACCGCCTTGCGCCTGGCCGCCGACAAGGACTGCGATACCCGGTTCCTGACCGCTGATGCGGCGGACTGGCCACGACACTGGTACGAGCGCCGCGGCTTCTCCGTCATCGGCCACTTCCACTGCTTCGAGCGGGGCTGATTGCGAGACACCGGGTGCCGGTGACAGGACGTCCGTCGTCTATTGAGGATCACAGAACCGGCCCGCACGAACCCCGGATCGACTCTGCTGCGCAATTCCGGGGTCAGGCTGTGAGGCGGTAGGCGAGGTGTTCGAGGTGGCTGCTGCGGGTGTGGTGCTGGTTGTGTCCGGTCCAGTGGGCGTCGAGTCGGATCACGTTGAGGGCGGTGGCGGAGAAGGCGTGCTGGAGGCGGACTTTCAGCAGTCCGCGGTAGCGGGCCCGGCGCATGCCGGTGATGTCCAGGGCCTGGTTGATGGTGCCCTCCACTCCTGCGCGCAGGGCGTACTTGGCCTTCCAGATCTCGGTCTTCTGCTCGGCGCGGGCCCGGACGAGGGCCTCGTGCGGTTCCCTGGGCCGCAGGGTGAGCATGCGCCGGCCCAGCGCGGAGCTGGTGCACTGTTTCTGGAAGGGGCAGGGGCGGCAGGTCAGAACGCTGAAGGTGATGACGATCGCGTCCGTGCCGTGCTGCTTCACCGGGTTCCAGTGCGCGCTTCTCTTCCCGGCGGGGCAGCGGACCTGGCGGGCCTTCCAGTCGATGGCGAAGGCGTTCTTGTCGAAGCCGGTGTGCGCCTTGGCCTGGGCGGAGTGGTCCAGCAGGACCGGGGTGACCATACGGATGCCCCGCTCCAGCGCGGTGGTGATCAGATCGGCGGAGGGGTAGCCGGAGTCCAGGTAGTGCTCGCCGGGTTTCACCCCGTGCTCGGCCAGGCGCCGTTGAACAGGCCCGGTCGCCTTCACATCGGGCACGGTGGCGTCGGTGGTGAACACGTCCGTGATTAGGTTCGGTGCCGCCCGGACCCCGGCTTCGGCTTCGGCTTCGGCGGGAGTGTCGCAGGTCTCGGTGAGGTGGACCTTGTAGCCCATCCAGAATAGATCTTCGCCCTTGGCCGCCCAGCGTGCGTCGGGGTCGTAGGGGGAGACAAGGCGCAGTTGGCCGGGCGGGACGCCCTCGTCATCGGCGTCCCGCTTCTTGATCACCTCCCGTCCCCGGGTGTCGGTGTGCACGTAGTAGGTCTGCACAAGGACTTGCCGCAGGAGGCGCATGGTCTCGATCCCCCGGATCCATTCCGGGGCATCGGGCGCCCAGGCCGCCCGGCACAACGCCAGCGCGTCCTGCCCGAAGACCTGCGCGAGCCGGTCGCGTTTCGTCTGCGAGGACGGCATGCGCCAGCCGTCCACCCGGGGCCCGTAGCGGTGGGCGAACTCGGCCACGTCGACCTGTCCGGCCAGCCAGGACGGTGCCGCGACCGCGAGCGCCTCCAACGCGGCCCGCACACTTTCCCCGGCCAGCTCCAGACGGTTCAAGTCCCGCACCGCGCTGATCACATGGGTGGAATCGGTGCGCTGCTTACCCCCGGCGACCACCAGTCCCTCGACCTTGCAGTGCTCCAGGAGCCGGTCGAAGACCATCCGTTCCATGCCGTGCCCGGCCAACCGGGCACGGAACCGGCTCAGCACGCTGGCATCGAAGCCCGTATCCGTCAGCTCCGCTCCGAGCGCGTACTTCCAGTCGATCGCCCGCACCGCCATCGCCGCGGCCTGCCGATCGGTCAGGTCCTCAGCAAACTGCAACACCGTGACCAGGCACAACACCCCCGGCGACAGCCCCGGGGCACCACGTACCCCGAACGCGTCGGCGAACGGCTCGTCGGCGAAGACCTCCGCGAGCCGGTCCCGCACCCGCATCGCCAGGCTCCCCCTCGGGAACGCCGCCCGGGCCACCGCCGCGGCCTGCTCCGGGACCTCCGGCAGCCCCTTCGGCCGCATCGACATCGCACCACCCCCCACGGCCGCACGACAGGAAACGGCCGCACAGACGATCATCCCGCGCCCACCATCACCCCCGCACGGAATTGCGCAGCAGAGTCATGATCGCCTTCAAAAACTCCTCCAAAGCCCTTCTGGGGTTGTTGTTGGGGGGTGTCCCCCGTCTAGCGAATACACAGAGTGATGGCAGACGGGGAGGTATTGCCAGTTCCAACTGGCGGCTGACAGGCCATCCGCCGTTGGCGATCGTCGTCGCGAGCAATGATCAGCTGGCGAAGCCACCGTTGCTCTTCAGTAGTTGTCCATTGATCCACTGGCCCTGCGGTGAACATAGGAACTCCACGAGGTGGGCGGTGTCCTGCGGGCTGCCCAGACGGCCCAGCGGTGTCTGGCGGAGTACGTGCTCTCGGATGTCGTCGGACATCCACCCGGTGTCCACTGGCCCCGGGTTGATCACGTTGGCGGTGATCCCGAGGTGGGCGAGTTCGTGGGCAGCGGCCAGGGTGATGCGGTCCAGTGCACCCTTGCTCGCACCGTAGGGCAGGTTGCCGACGGTGTGATCACTGGTGAGACTGATCACGCGTCCGGTTCCCGGAGCCCCGTGAAAGCGACGACCGTACTCGCGGATCAGCAGCCAGGTGGCACGCGCGTTCACCGCGAAGTGGCGGTCGAAACTCTCAAGGGTGGTGTCGAGCAGACCGGAGTCGACCGACTCGCCGTGGCACATCACCAAGGCGGTGATGCCGCCGAGGCGGCGTTCGGCCTCGTCGAAAACACGTTCCGGGGCACCTGGATCGGCGAGGTCCGCCTCCACTGCCACCGTGTCGGCGCCCTGTTCTGCCAGGGCCTTGGTGATGGTGGCCGCCGCGTCATCCTCGATGCCCCAAGGCATGCGCGCGTCGTATGGCGTCCAGTACGTGAAAGCGACGTCCCAGCCCGCCTGGGCCAAACGGCGAGCGATGCCCGCACCGATCCCGATGGAGCGGCCGACGCCCGTCACCAACGCAACCGGCCTGACGGCATCGAACAAGGTTTTCTTTCCTGCTTTCGTCACAAGGCGCCATCGTTCGACCTGCGATGCAGACATGGCAACCCGTTTTTTTCCTTGAGCCCGTCTGACGCCGCCCCACACCCGACCAACTGACAGCGGCCACCATAAACAGCGACGATCCCGGTAGCGAGGCCAGGGCCAGATCACGGAGCGTACGCACACTCACCGTACTTGAGCGTCACGCTCTGCTATGAAGTGGCGGCTATTACGCGTATCTCCTCCGCCCACCCAGAACACCGTTTCTTGAGAAGATCCGGGGGTGAACGCACCCTCCAAGTCCTTTGAACTCCTCATTGGGGTGCCGGTAAGAGCCCTGTCACCAGCCGCAAACGGCAGTGATTTGTTGGGGTCTCACCCGTGTGGGTGAGTCCAGGTGCGTACAGCTGCGCGGGGTGAAGTCCCGGGAGGACGACCGTGGCCCGTATCCCTTTGGACCTGGACGACCTGGTCGAGCACTGGACGCTTTTGAAAGACGAGCAGGGGCTCGTCTCCGGCAAGCGCGGTGCGACGCGACTGGGCTTCGCCGTATTGCTGAAGTTCTACACGCAGTACGGCCGGTTTCCCCGGAGCCGGGCAGAGCTGCCCGGTGAGGCCGTGGAGTTCGTCGCCCGGCAGGTACAGGTGCCTGCGTCCGAGCTGGACGGATACGAGTGGAGCGGTCGGACGGTCGAGTACCACCGTGCGCAGATCCGCGGGCACCTGGGCTTCCGTGAGTGCAGTGTCGCGGACGCGGACAAGCTGACGGCCTGGCTCACCGAGCACGTTGCCTGCAAGGAGCGGCGGCCGGAGCAGGTGCGGGTGGAACTGCTGGTCCGCTGCCGTACGGAGTGCATCGAGCCGCCCACCCCGGGGCGATGTGACCGGATCGTGGGGGCGGCGCTGCGGGCCGCCGAGGAGACGTTGACGGCGCGGATCTCGGCGCGGCTCACGGACGGGTGGCGGATGTCCTGGACCCCTGTCGCCGAGATCCCCCTCCGCACCACCCGCCCGCCCCTGCCCGCCACCACGTGAAAAGGCCCCGCCCGCGAATGGCGAATTCCAGGGGGCGTTGCAACACGAGTGATCAACTGGCTGTTGCCAGGAGCTTAGCGAGGCGCTCGG
>NZ_JBSFET010000177.1:0-5706 GCF_053594575.1 Streptomyces sp. NPDC001880 | reverse complement strand
GCCGCGGGTGCCGCCGATGCCACCGCGCCGAGGCCCAGCACCGTGGACGCGACGGCCGTCGCCCCGGCACCGAGCACGGAACGCCGTGACGGCCGGGTTCCGGTGAGTCCGTCGAGGCAGGCGGAGATGACCGCGGCCGGGTTCGCCTGATGGGCGTAGTGACCGCCCTCGACGGACAGCAGGGTGCATTCGCCCCGGGTCCACTCGGCCCAGCGGCGCACGGTGACCTCGGGCACGTGCGGGTCGTCGGTGGCCCACACCGCACGCAACTCGACCTGCGGGACGGGTCCCCGTCGGCCGTCGTACCCGGCGGCCAGTCGCAGATCGGCGATGACGGGAGGCAGCAGCACCTCCTCGAACTCGGGGTCCGCCAGCAGTTCCGGATCGGTCAGTCCGGTTCCGGCGACGAAGGCACGGGCGTCCTCGACGGTCACGTCCTCGCCGCGGCCGTAGAAGTCGCCGGGGCACTGCCCGGCCACGGCGCACAGGCGCGCGACGGGCACCCCGGCGTCGAGCAGCCGGCGGCAGGTCTCGTACGCCAGCAGGGCGCCGAGGCTGACTCCGATCAGCACCAGCCGCCGCCCGCCCAGTACCGCGGCAGGCAACGTTGGCCCGTCGAGGAGCGGCGTCCGGTGCGTGCTCTCGACGTGCCGGCCGGAAGCCCTCGTACCGGCTGTACTTGGGCTTTCGTCCGGTGCGGCAAGAGTGCGTGCCGGGCGTCGCGACGGGGCGAACGTTGTCTGCCGCGGCACCAGCAGTTCACGTATCCCTGCCGCCACCGCGTCGGCGTAGGCGGCCATGTCGGTGACGGGCTCCTCGTCGACGCGGGTGCCGCGGCCCGGCGGTGCGACGAACGCGAGGGTGGTGTCCTCGGGAATCAGGCCTCGCCAGCTCGCGAACGTCGAGCCGTGGGCGCCGGTGGGTGCGAAGCAGACGGCGAGGGTGCCGGTGGCGGCGCCCTGTGGCTGCTCGCCCGGCACGGTCAGCCATGGGTCGTTCATATCTGTTCCTCCTGCTGGATCTCGCGGCACAGGGCGGCGATCGCGATGACGGTGGGTGCGCCGAGGATGCGGCGCAGCGGCACGCGGCGGCCCGCCGTCGTCGCCAGCCGGTTGGCGAGCCGCACGGCGAGCAGGGAGTGGCCGCCGGCGTCGAAGAAGTTCTGGTCCGCCGATGCCGGTGGTGCGCCGAGCAGTTCCTGCCAGAGCGCGGCGACGGCGATCTCGGTGGCGTCGGACGGGGTGAATCCGGCCGCCCGTTCCTGCCCGATGCCTGCCACGAGTGCGCGCAGGGCGGCGCGGTCCAGCTTGCCGTTGGTGCTCAGCGGGAGCTGCGGGACCTGCTGGATGCGTGCGGGCATCATGTAGTCGGGCAGCCGGTCGCGCAGATATGCGCGCAGTGCGCCGGCGCCGTTCTCCTCGTCGGCGGTGACACAGGCGACGATGCGGGTTTCACCGTCCTCCTTCTCCGCGTAGGCCCCGGCGTCGGTGACGTCCGGTGCCTTGCGCAGGGTGGCCTCGATCTCCTCCAGCTCGACGCGGTAGCCGCGCACCTTGATCTGGTTGTCGGCGCGGCCGGTGATCTCCATTACGGATTCCGGGAGTTGGCGGCCCCGGTCGCCGGTGCGGTAGTGCAGGACTCCGGCGTCGTCGGTGAGGAAGCGGTCCTCGCCGTCGCCGCCGACATAGCCGAGGGCGAGTGGTGGTCCACAGACCCAGACCTCGCCGGTCACACCGGCCGGGAGGGGCCGGCCGAGCCGGTCACGGACCGAGAGCGAGGCGCCCGCCACGGGGCTGCCGACGGGGACGCGTTCGGCGCCGGCGGGCAGTCGGGCGGTGTCGTAGGCGGCGACGTTGGAGGCGGTCTCCGTCATGCCGTACAGGTTGAGCAGGGTGGTGTCGGGCCAGACCTCGCGGAAGCGCAGGACGGTGTCCACGGGCAGGGTGTCGGCGCCGCTGGTGACCAGCACCGGCCGGTGCCCGCCGGGGCGTTCGGCACTCTCCTGGAGCAGTCCGGCAATCAGCTGCGGGGTCAGGAAGAGATGGGTGATCCGTTCCTGCTCCACGGCGGCGGCGAAGAGTACCGGATCGAGGAGTTCGTCGGTGGCGAGCACGACGGACGGGACGCCCTTGAGCAGTCCGCCCAGCAGCTCCCACGGTGAGGCGACCAGGGCCAGGGACTTCTGGACGGCGAGCACCGCGTTCTCGGGGAACGGGTGGTCCTGCCACATCCACTCCAGCCGGCCACGGACCGAACGGTGGCTGATGCGTACGCCCTTGGGGTTTCCGGTGGTCCCCGAGGTGTAGACGATGTGGAACAGCGCGTCCTCGCCGGGCTCCTGCTCGGGGGCCTGGTGCAGCGGGCCCTCGGTCAGGGGTGCCAGTGTGACGCGGGGTGCGTCCAGGGTGGGGAACTGGTCGAGTCCGGGCTCGGCCAGCACGCAGTGCGGCCCGGTCTCCTCCACCATCCGACGCTGCCGTCGCACGGGTATCGCGGGATCCAGCCCGAGGTAGGCGGCGCCGGTCTTCAGTACGGCGAGGACTCCGGCGACGGCTGCCGGGCCGCGCTGGGCGGCGAGCGCCACCAGCGAGCCGGGGCCGGTGCCCTTGGCGGTGAGCCGGGCGGCCAGCCGGCCGCTCCATTCGTCGAGTTCGCGGTAGGTGAAGCTGGTGCCGGTGTGGCGCAGGGCGACGGCCCGGGGGTGGGCCGCCACCTGCTCGGCAAAGCGTTCCAGCAGGGTCGGCTTGGTCATCGTTGATCGTCTCCGGGCAGCAGATCGAGGGAACGAACGGTGGTGTGCTCGGCGCGCTCCGGGTCGGTGAGGGCCCGCAGCGCGATCAGCGTGGATTCCAGTACGTTGCGGGCGGCCGGCGCGTCGAGCAGCTCCCGCTGGTAGGCGTACTGGAGCAGCAGTTGGCCGGGGCCGTGCGGCTGGACGTACAGGGCGCAGTCGTACTTGGTGTAGCCGGTGTCCAGTTCGACGAAGCGGAACCGGACGTCCGACGCGGTGGTGGCGCGTGCCGGGTAGGGCAGCATGTTGAGCATGGTCTGGAAGACCGGGGTCGCCGACGAACTCCGTGTGGCGGCCGGAAGCCGCCGCAGCGTCCAGCCGAAGGGGTGCTCGGCCGCGGCGTAGGCGTCGTACACCGTCTCCCGTACCTGTGCGGTGAACTCCGCGAGGGTGGCGGCCGGGTCGATGTTCAGGCGCAGTGGCAGCATGGCGAGCGTGAAGGCGGGCACGTCGGCGGTCTCCGGCCGCTCCCGCCCCGCCATCGGGGCGCCGACGATCACGTCGTCGGCGTCGCTGTAATAGCTCAGGGCCAGTGCGTAGGCGGCCAGCAGTGGTACGAACGCGGTGGCGGACGCGGCCAGTGCTGTGTCGCGCAGCCGCCGGGACAGTTGCTCGTCGAGGACCGCCTCGGTGATCTCGCCCCGGTAGGTGGGTGTGGCGGGCCGCTGCTTCTGTGCGATCTGGAGTGCCGGGAGCTCGCCCGCGAGCCGACGCAGCCAGTACTCCCCCGCCTCGGCCACCTCCTCGCCGGCCAGCCGCTCGGTCAGGTGGTCGAGATAGCGGTCGTAACGGGTGGCGCGTTCGGGGTCGGGCCCGGCGGGCCGCAGTTCGTAGAGTTCGGCCAGCCGCTGGAACAGCACGGTCGCTCCCCAGCCGTCGAGGAGCAGTTCGTGCATGGTGACCAGGAGCCGGTGCTGTCCGTCGGGCAGCCGGAACAGCGCGGTCCGCAGGGCCGGTTCGGTGAGGAGGTCGAAGGGTCTCGCCGCCTCCTCGGCGGCCACGATGCGGAATGCCTGCGCGGTGATGTCCCGGGCCTCGGCGGGCAGCGGAACCTTCCAGTGCGGGTAGTGGTGCACCACCTCGTGCCCCGCCTCCCGCGCTGTTTCCTGCCCGTCCGCCTCTTCGGTCCGGTCGGTCTCGGCGAACCGGGCGAGGAGCAGCGGATTCTCGGCGAGCAGCAGCTGCCAGGCCCGTGCCAGCCGTGCCACGTCGAGGGGGCCGTCGAGTTCCAGGGATCCCTGGTAGCTGTAGTAGGGGCTGAGCGGGTCGAGCCTCCAGTGGAAATACACCCCGGCCTGCTGCGGGGTGAGCGGCCGGGTGCGCGGCACGTCGTCCTGTGCCGGCTCCGGGCGGGATGCGGGCGCCGGCCGCCGGTCAAGGCCGAGCGCGGCGAGTGCGGCGGGGCTGCCGTCGCGCAGAACGTCACGCAGGCCGGCGGCCGATCCCGTCTCGCGCAGGGCGGCGACCAGTCGCATGGCGAGCAGCGAGTCGCCGCCCAGCTCCAGGAACCTGTCGTTCCTGCCGACCCGTCCGGTGCCGAGGAGCCCGGCGACGACGGCCGCGATCGCGGTCTCCGCCGCGCCGCGCGGCGGGTCGTACGGGCGGGTGCCGGGGCGGCTGCGGCGCGGTGGTGCGGGCAGGGCCTGGTAGTCCGTCTTGCCGTTGCGGGTGAGCGGGAGCCGGGGCAGGACGACGAGGGTGTGCGGCACCATGGGCGCGGGAAGCCGGCCGCTCAGATGGGCGCGCAGTGATTCCTCGGTCGGCTCGTCGGCGGAGGCGGTGACGTAGGCGACGAGCCGGGGCGACTGTGCGGCGACCGGGGTGTGTGCGCTCTCCCGGGCGACCAGGGCTCCGGATTCATCGGGGGTGTGGACGGTGACGGCGCAGGCGGCGATCTCGGGGTGGCCGCCGAGCACCGCCTCGATCTCGGCGAGCTCCATGCGTACGCCGCCGAGCTTCACCTGCCGGTCCACCCGGCCCAGGTACTCCAGTTGGCCGTTGGGCAGTACGCATACGGCGTCCCCGGTGCGGTAGAGGCGTCCACCGCCGGGGCCGAAGGGGTCGGTGAAGAAGGCACGTGCGGTGCGCTCCGGGTCACCGAGGTATCCCCGGCCCACGACGAGTCCCCCGACGAACAGCTCCCCCGTCTCCCCGTGCGCACAGGCGTGCCACTGCTCGTTCTCCTCACGCAGTACGTACAGTTCGGCGTTCCCGATGGGCGAGCCGATCGGCAGGTGGCGTACTCCGGCGGCCGGAGGGCCGAGTTCGGCATGGGTGACGTCGTCCGAACACTCGGTGGGGCCGTACGCGTTGAGCAGCCGGATGCCCGGCATGGTGTCGTGCCACCGCCGGGCCAGCGCGGGTGGCAGCTCCTCGCCGGTGGCGATCATCCAGCGCAGCGCGCCGGGCCTGACTCCCGCGGTCTCCTGGGCGTCGAGCAGGAAGCGGATCAGTGTGGGTACGGTCTCCAGCACCGTGGTTCCGCGTCCGCGCAACTCCTCCAGCAGCAGGGCGCCGTCCTGGGCCTGCTCATCGGCGAAGATCTGTACCCGGCCGCCGACGAGCAGTGGGGCGAGCATCTGCCAGACGGAGATGTCGAAGCTCAGTGGTGCGGTCTGGGCCAGCCGGTCGTCCGCGGTCAGCCCGAGGTCGTCGATCTTGGCCCGGAGATGGTTGAGCATGCCGCGGTGCTCGACGACCGCGGCCTTGGGACGGCCGGTCGACCCCGAGGTGTAGAGGACGTAGCGCACCTCGTCGGGGGCCGGTGACTGGGGCCGGGTGTACGCGGGGCCCGCCGGCTCCGGTGTCGTGGTGGGTACGCCGGCCGCGCGGGCGCCCTTGATCAGTTCCCCGCTGTCCGCCGGCGCGCCGGTGGTCAGCAGGCCTCGGGTACGGCGGCGGCTGCGGCCCGCTCC
>NZ_JBSFET010000176.1:0-5717 GCF_053594575.1 Streptomyces sp. NPDC001880 | reverse complement strand
GTCACGGTGCTGGAGACGCTGCCGCTCACCGCGAACGGCAAGGTCGACCGGGCTGCCCTCCCGGCGCCGGTGTTCGCGGACCGTTCGGAGTACGTCGCGCCGAACACCCTCCAGGAGCACCTGCTCGCGCTGCTCTTCGCCGACGTACTCGGTGTCGAGCGGGTCGGCCTGGAGGACGAGTTCTTCCAGCTCGGCGGGCACTCCCTGCTGGCCACCCAGCTGATGGCCCGCATCCGCGAACAGTTCCGCATCGAACTGCCGTTGCGGGTGCTGTTCGAGAACCCGGGGATGCGGGAGCTGGCCGCCGTGATCGCCCGCGCCGAGGCCGAGCAGGCGACGACTCCGGATGTCGCCGAGCTGGAGCAGCTGCTCGCGGAGATCGGCGACCTGTCGGACGAGGAGATCGAGGAGCGGCTGGCCCGTGAGGACTGACCGCGACCACGGCCGGCCCGGCGCAGGAGGCGGGCCGGCCTCAGCAACACGGAACGAGGAGAGGCACGTGAAGCCCAAGACCGGCCGCTGGTTCGCGGCGGAGACGACGGCACCGGACGCGGTGGCGCGGCTGTTCTGCCTGCCGCACGCGGGCGCGGGCGCGTCGGCGTACCGAGGGTGGCAGGCCAGGGTCGGCCCGGACGTCGAGGTGGCGCCCGTGCAGTTGCCGGGCCGGGAGGCCCGGTTCTCCGAGCCGCCGGTCACCTCGGCGGCCGAGATCGCCAGGGAACTGTGCGAGCACCTAGTGGAGCGCGCGGGTGGCAAGCCGTTCGCGCTGTTCGGCCACAGCATGGGCGCCCTGCTCGCGTACGAGCTGACGCACGAGCTGGTGGGGGCCGGCCGGCCCCCGGTCCATCTCGTCGTCTCGGGCTACGGGGCGCCGAACCTGCCGCGGCCGGCCGTGTACGGGGTCGTGCACCAGCTGCCGGACGACCGGCTGGCACGGCACATCGAGGGCCTGCAGGGCACGGCGGGTGAGGTGTTGCAACACCCGGAGCTGCTGGAGCTGCTGCTGCCGGTCCTGCGGGCCGACTACGAGCTGTGCGAGACGTACCGCTTCGTCGAGCGGCCGCCGCTGCCCGTGCCGGTGACCGCGCTGGGCGGTACCGAGGACCCGGCGACGACCGAGCCGATGCTGCGCGCGTGGGGCGGGCTCACGACGGCGGCATTCACGGCCACCGGCTATCCGGGCGGGCACTTCTATCTGACCGAACAGCTCGACGACGTCACGCGCGTCGCCCGTGACGCCGCGCTCCGGCCGGCACGGCGGGACTGAGCCCGTACCCGATCCCGCACCGGTGCCCCGCGTCGAGCCTGCGACCCGGGGCCCGCCGCACTCGTCATCCGAGCCCGTGACCCGGGCTCGTGACCGACCGACCCCGTACTGGCACACGTATCCGAGGAGGCTGACGGTGGACAGGGAAGCGCGCATTCGCCACTACTACGAGCTGGTGGACAAGGGCGATGTGCCCGGGCTCGTCGAGCTTTTCGACCCGGCGGCGGTCTACCGCCGCCCCGGCTACGATCCCCTGGTCGGCAGGGAAGCGCTGGAGAGGTTCTACCGGGAACAGCGGGCCATCAAGGAAGGGCGGCACGCCTTGGCCGCCACCCTGGTGGGGGAGGACGGCGTCGCGGTGCACGGGACGTTCGATGGAACGCTGCACGACGGGCTGGAGGTGTCGCTGCGCTTCGCCGACTTCTTCACGTTCTCCGCCGACGGAACGTTCCGCACGCGCGACACCTTCTTCTTCGCGCCCCTCGTCTGACACGGCACCACCGCGCCACGGCACCGCAGAGAATGAGGAGACGAGGGTGACGACGAGACACGAGTTCGGCGAGACATTCACCGACCACATGGTGACGCTTTCCGGGGACGCGGAGGCAGGCTGGGCCGGCCGCCGGTGGGTGCTGCCCTTCGGCAATCTGCGGATCAGCCCGGCGATGGCGGGGCTGCACTACGGGCAGGTGGTGTTCGAGGGCCTGAAGGTGTACCGCCGGCAGGACGGCACGCTCGGCACCTTCCGGCCTGAGGCGCACGCGCGCCGCTTCCAGCAGTCGGCGCGGCGCCTGGCCATGCCGGAGCTGCCGGAGGAACTCTTCCCGGAGGCGGTCGACGCGTTCGTCCGCGCGGACGGCGGGGCGCTGCCGGCCGACGACGAGGGCTTGAGCCTCTACCTGCGGCCGGTGCTGTTCGCCAGCGAGGCCTCCCTGGCGCTGCGCCTCGCCCGCGCGTACACCTTCCTGCTCATGGGCTTCGTGACCGGCGGTTTCTTCTCGGACCGGCCTGAGCCGGTGTCGGTGCTGATCAGCCGGGAGTTCTCGCGGGCCGCCCCGGGCGGTACGGGCCAGGCCAAGTGCGCCGGCAACTACGCGGGCGCCTTCCTCGCCCAGCAGGCGGCCGCCGACGCCGGCTGCCGGCAGGTGGTGTGGCTGGACGCGGTGGAGAACCGCTGGGTCGAGGAGATGGGCGGCATGAACCTCTTCTTCGTCCGCGGGACCGGACCGGACGCCACCGTGGTGACCCCGGCGCTCACCGGAACGCTGCTCCCGGGCGTCACCCGGTACTCGCTGCTGATGCTCGCTCAGGAGCGGGGCCTTGCCGTCGCGGAGGAGCGGATCTCGGTCGAACAGTGGCGCAAGGAGAGCGAGGAGGGCGTCATCACCGAGACGTTCGCCTGCGGCACGGCGGCGCTGGTCACACCGGTCGGGCACGTGCGCGACGGTGAAGGCGAGTGGCTGATCGGCGGGGGCGAGCCGGGCCCGGTGACCATGGAGCTGAGGGCGGCGCTCACTGACATCCACCAAGGTCGCACGGTTGACAGCCGAGGATGGGTACGCTGCCAACCCCAGCTGGTCGAGGGACAGCTCATCGAGGGCACCGAGCACACCGAAAGCCCCGAGAGCATCGACAACATCCAGAACATCGGGAACGAGGGATAGGGACCCATGGCGCTTTCTTACGACATCGCGGGCACCGGCGACACCGTAGTCCTCCTGCACTCCTCCGCGTGTGACCGGCGCATGTGGGAGCCGCAGTGGCAGGACCTCATCGACGCGGGTTACCGGGTGGTGCGGTGCGACTTCCGGGGGTACGGGGAGACGCCCGTGCCGCACCAGCCGGGCAACGACGCGGAGGACGTGCTGGAACTCCTCGACGAGCTCGGCATCGAAAAGGCCGCGGTCGTCGGCGCTTCCTACGGCGGACGGGTCGCCCTGGAGGTCGCGGCGCGCTGGCCGGAGCGGGTGAACACGCTGGCCCTGCTGTCGGCCGGCTCGCCCCTCCACCCGTCCACCGAGGAGCTGGACTCGTTCGACGAGCAGGAGGAGTCCCTGGTCGATGCTGACGACCTGGACGGGGCCGTGGAACTCAACGTCAGCACCTGGCTGGGACCGGACGCCGACGAGGAGACCCGGGAGCTGGTGCGCGTCATGCAGCGGCACGCCTATGACGTGCAGCTGGCCGCCGAGGAGGAGTTCGACCCGCTGGAGGTCGAGTTCGAGCCGTCGGCGATCGCCGCGCGCACACTGATCGTGACGGGCAAGCATGACATGAACTACTTCAACGACGTGGCCCAGGACCTGGCCGACCGGATCAGCGACGCGCGGCTCGTGCACCTGCCGTGGGGCGGTCATCTGCCCAGCCTGGAGCGCCCCAAGGAGATCTCCGTGCTGCTCGTCGACTTCCTGCGCGCCTGAACCCCGATCCACCGGCTTGATTCCCGGTGATCATTTACCTGGGGTTCGGGTTGGCCAGCTGGTGGAGGGCGTGGGGTAGCCGCTGGTCTGAGGCTGATCCCTTGGAGTGGACACCCTGACAATGGATCTTGATGGTCCAGGAAGGGATGTCCAGGTGGGACGCCAGTCTCCATGCTCGGAGGGGTTCCGGAGGGACGCCGTCGTGCTGTATCGCGCGGGCGGCAAGCGCACGTATGCGGCGGTGGCCGCGGATCTCGGGATCACGGCCGGGTCTCTGCGCACGTGGGTCCAGGACGGCGGAGTACCCGCGTCGACCGCTCGTGGCGGGAACGGCCTGGAGGGCCGGGCCGAGGAGCTGACCCGGCTGCGGGCCGAGAACGCCAGGCTGCTGAAGGCAGAAGGAGTGGCAGCTGGAGCGCGAGATCCTGCGCCGGGCAGCCGCCTGTTGCGCCGAGGAGGTGAAGTGAAGGACCGCCGCTGGGACTTCACCTCCGGTCACCGCGCCGACTTCGGCGTGCAGCGGCTGTGCCGGGTGATGGGTGTGTCCCGCGCCGGCTACTACCGGCACCGGGCCACCGCCCAGGCCCTCGGCCGGTTCATCGCTCGCCTCCCTCCGTCCTCTCGTCGTCGACGATCTCCGCGTCGACGACCTCCTCCTCGTCGCTTCCTTGCCCGGCCTGGGACGCGGAGTCGGCGTCGCTTCCGGCACCCGGTGCCTGGGCGTAGAGGGCGCCGCCGATCTTCTGCGAGACCGCGGCCGCCTTCTCCATGGCGGTACGGATCGCGACGGTGTCCTCGCCCTTCAGCTTCTCCTTGACGTCCGCGAGGGCGGCCTCCGTCTCGGTCTTCACGTCACCGGGGATCTTGTCCGCGTTGTCGGACAGGAGCTTCTCGGTCTGGTAGACGAGCTGCTCGGCCTGGTTGCGGGTCTCGGCGGCCTCGCGGCGGCGCCGGTCGTCCTCGGCGTGTGCTTCCGCATCGCGCATCATGCGGTCGATGTCGTCCTTCGGCAGGGCGGAGCCGCCGGTGACGGTCATCTTCTGCTCCTTGCCCGTGCCCAGGTCCTTCGCGGTCACGTGCATGATTCCGTTGGCGTCGATATCGAATCCGACCTCGATCTGCGGGACGCCGCGCGGGGCCGGCGGCAGACCGGTCAGCTCGAACATCCCGAGCTTCTTGTTGTACGCCGCGATCTCGCGCTCGCCCTGGTAGACCTGAATCTGCACGGACGGCTGGTTGTCCTCGGCCGTCGTGAAGATCTCGGAGCGCTTGGTCGGGATCGTGGTGTTGCGCTCGATCAGCTTGGTCATGATGCCGCCCTTGGTCTCGATACCGAGGGACAGCGGGGTCACGTCGAGGAGCAGGACGTCCTTGACCTCACCCTTTAGCACACCGGCCTGCAGGGCCGCGCCGATGGCCACGACCTCGTCCGGGTTCACACCCTTGTGCGGATCCCTCCCCGTCAACTCCCTGACCAGATCGGTCACCGCGGGCATGCGCGTGGAACCGCCCACCATAATCACGTGATTGATCGCCGAGACAGAGATCCCCGCGTCCTTGATCGCGCTGTGGAACGGGCCCTTACAGCGGTCCAGCAGGTCCTGAGTGAGCTGCTTGAAGTGGGCGCGCGTCAGCTTCTCGTCCAGATGCAGCGCACCCTCGGACGACGCGGTGATATACGGCAGGCTGATCGTCGTCTCCGTCGCTGCGGACAGCTCGATCTTCGCTTTCTCCGCCGCCTCGCGCAGCCGCTGCGTGGCCATCTTGTCCTTGGACAAGTCGATACCGTACGCGTTCTTGAACTGCTTGGTCAGATGGTCGACGATCCGCTGGTCCCAGTCGTCACCACCCAGGTGCGTGTCACCGTTGGTGGACTTCACCTCCACCACGCCCTCGCCGATCTCCAACAGCGAGACGTCGAAGGTGCCGCCACCCAGGTCGAACACCAGGATCGTCTGGTCCCGCTCCTTGTCCAGACCGTATGCGAGCGCCGCTGCTGTCGGCTCGTTGATGATCCGCAGCACCTTCAG
>NZ_JBSFET010000175.1:0-5761 GCF_053594575.1 Streptomyces sp. NPDC001880 | reverse complement strand
GAGGCGCTCGGCAAAGGGCCGGCGAACGCGTTGCGAGGGGTCGTACCGACACGGGGACAGCTGCCCGCACCGGGCCGTCCGCCGGCGGCGGCTCCGCCGTTGCCCGCCGGCAAGGACCTGGTCGTCGTGGTGAACCAGGAGTCCGGCACCGCCACCGCGACCGCTTCGCTGGTGCGCGAGGCGTTGCCGCTGGCCGAGGTCGTGGAGTGCGCGCCCGACGAGCTGTCCGGGGCGCTGGCCGAGGCGGCGGGCCGGGGCCGGGCGCTGGGGGTCTGCGGGGGTGACGGCACGGTAAATCTGGCGGCGTCTGTCGCGGCGACGCACGGGATGCCGCTCGCCGTCTTTCCTGGCGGAACGCTCAATCACTTTGCGTACGATCTGGGCATCGAGACGGTGCACGACACGGTGGCCGCCCTCACCTCGGGGGGCGCGGTCCGGGTGGACCTGGGCCGGTTCCGGCCCGGTCCCGAGGGGCCGGGCGGGGCGGACGGCTACTTCCTCAACGCGTTCAGCCTGGGGGTCTATCCGGAGCTCGTGCGGACCCGGGAGCGCTGGGCGCCCCGTATCGGCGGCTGGCCCGCCGGAGTCCTCGCAGCCTTCGAAGTACTGCGTGGTCGACGCCCGCTGGCGGCCGAACTGCAGGGAAAGCGGCGGCCGTTGTGGCTCCTGTTCGTGGGCAACGGGATCTTCCAGCGGGTGGGGCCCGCTCCCGGACGGCGGGACAACCTGGCGGACGGCCTGCTGGACATCAGAGCGGTCCACGGCGGCCGGACTCCAGGGCTGCGGCTGCTGGCAGCAGCGGTGGCCGGTCCGCTGACCCGCTCCCCCGTCCATGCGGCGGTACGGCGGCACCGAGTACGGATCGCCGGCCTGGCACCGGGGACCCCGTATGCGTACGACGGCGAAGTGGCCTATTCAGGAAAGGAGTTGACGATCGACAAGCTGACAGAAGCGCTCACGGTCTACTGCCCCATGGCCCTGTGACAGAGAGACCGGGGCGGCGGACGACGAATCCTCGTCGAGGCGTTCCCCGCAGAGGTCGTCAAACGCCTCGGTATGGAGGTCGGCGGCGCGGGGAACCTGACCGCTGTCCTGGGCAGCGACCGGCAGACAGCGCAGCAGCGGCCAGCGGGACGGAGCGAAGGCGCAGCCGCGCTTCCAGCTGCGGACGGCCTGGGCGCGGTCGTCGGCGTGCCACTGAGCGGTCCCGAGGTGGCATTCGGTGAGCGAGTCAGCGGGTGCGGTCTGCCTGCTGATGTCCTGGCCGAGGTACTCGCGGATGACAACGAGCAGCTCCGGCGCGGCAGCGGATGATCCGGCCGGAGTGCTGTCGTTCCAACCGTTCATGCCGATCTGGTCCAGGTTCGCCTGTTCCTGACGGCGCAGCAGTTCAGCCAGCGGGCCAGAGACCTTTTTGCGCTTTCGGCGGGCTGGTGATGGTCGCGTCGCGATGATGAAGCTGTCGAATCTCGCTCGCTGATGACGTCCGCGCTGGCTATGGTTGCGGCCGTGTCGATTCTGTTCCTGACCTGCGGGTTACCCGGTTCCGGCAAGACGACGTTGGCCAGGCGTTTAGAGCGGGAATGGTCGGCCCTTCGGCTGACGGCTGACGAGTGGCTGCATGAGCTTCATCCGAACCTCTCCGGTGACGAGCTTGATGCCATGCGTGATCCGGTTGAGCGGGTGCAGTGGAGTGTCGCCGTACGTGTTCTTGAGACGGGCGGCAACGTGGTGCTCGACTGGGGGCTGTGGTCCCGGGAGGAACGCGATCACTACCGGACCGAGGCTCAGGCTCTGGGGGCCCGGGTCGTGCTGTGCCTGCTCGATCCGCCATCGGACGAACTGCGGCGTCGGCTGTCCGAACGCAACGGGGACTTGCCGCAAGGAACGTTCCATATCACCCAGGACCGTCTCGATGACGCGGCCCGATACTTCCAGCGGCCGACGGCCGAAGAGCTGGCCGAGTTCGACCCGTTTCCGGTAGATGTGGGGCAGTGACCCAGTCCGATCAGGATGCTCCGGGCAGCGTCGTTTCCGGCGGCGGACGAGGCCGTCGGTACCTGCTCAGCGGCGAGTCCGGCATTGGCCCGAACCTTCTCCTGCTCGGAGTAGAGCGCGACAAGGAATTCATCCAGGGCGGGTCTCTCCCGTGCAGTTTCGGCTTGGAAATCTGGGCTGATTCGCTTGCTGTGCCAGATGGCCCCGCCGATCCGTTCGTAGCCCGGTCACCACTCACCGGTGATGACGGGCCTGATGTGGTTGTGACGGAGCAGGGTGGAGCCGGCCCTGCGGTTGGTGCTGAACCAGTGCGCGCTTCTCTGCCGGGCCTGGGTTCCGTGGAAGTGCGGGCCGATGCCTTTCATCCGCACCGGGGTGTACGTGTTCGTCGGCCTGGACGGTGGGCGCCAGGAGTCGGTGTTGCTCCAGTGCGCTCCGGCGTCGCCCGGCGCGGCGTCCTCGAACCGCGCCACCCACACATCCGCCAGCCCACGCCGGAACTCCGACCCGCCCGAGTCGATGTACCCGACCTCGAACCCTTCAACCGGTGGTTGGGCTCGGCGGCCTCCGCACCGGGTCGGGGGATCCGGACCATCGCTGGCCGCAGCTGGCCGAGCGCATCAACAACGCGGCCGAGCGGGTCGGCGCCCGGCACGTCGACGCCGTTCTGCTTCAGGAGGCCTCCGACTGGGACAAGTACGGTCATCGCACACCCATCCGAACGTAGCCGCGACTTTCCCGCCATTTCGTGTGTGCGGCGCCGACTGCGTCAGCGTCGCACAGGCGGCCTGGACGGCTCAGTGGTCGCCTGTGTGCGGGCGGGGCGCACGGGGGCGCGGCAGTGGCTGACGCCAGTCGCCCAGCCTCGTGAGGAGAAACTGGCGGGCGAGAGAACGTGCGTCGTCCCACGTCGGATCTGTGGCCAGGGCGTTGGCCCAGAGGCCGATGCGGCAGGTGGCATCGATCTCGCCGAGGCGACGGCCGATGGCCCGAAGATTGCGCAGATCACGGGGCTCGAAGGCTCCGCGCTCCGCGAGCCCTTCGGAGACGCGGCAGAGGAGCTCCACCTCTTCAACGACATCCTTTGTCTCCAGC
Source organism: Streptomyces sp. NPDC001880 (assembly GCF_053594575.1). NCBI lineage: Bacteria > Bacillati > Actinomycetota > Actinomycetes > Kitasatosporales > Streptomycetaceae > Streptomyces > Streptomyces sp. NPDC001880. The sequence continues at coordinate 2,668 of NZ_JBSFET010000175.1, read as the reverse complement.
TCACGCTCGCCCAGCCAGGCAAATTGATCCTGGGTGTCGGCTGCTAGGAGGGCCATAAAGCGCAGCGTCCAGGTGTGCAGGTGCGCGTCGCCGAGATGGTTCATACATGCAGGATCGCACCTAGCTCCCGCGACCGCGTTCGTTGGCACGGAGGGTGGCAACGGCCGGCGCGGCGGCCGCGGAGTTGAAGCGCGATTACTGTTGTCGCAATCGAACAGTGCCAGACGGCGGTGCCTCCCGAAGTCGTGAACATCTGCTGTCTGTTCTCGGTTCTGGCACAGATCTTGGGGAGTCGTCGCGGAGGGTGACGACGTCGTTCGATTGAGAGGTACGAACCCCGCTTGCCTGACGTGAACGCGCACCTCGTACCCTCCGCACATGACTGACGATCCGTTCCGGTGCCGCTGTGTCCTCTGCCATGACTACGGTGACCGGGACGGAGCGGACCGCGTGGATCTGACGGTCATCGAGCATGTGCAGCAGCACGGATGGCACGTCGTGATGGTTCCCGAACGAGAACAAGACCTGCACGCCCGCGTGGCTTTGTCGGTCAGTAGCGAGAGCGTTTGTTACCCAAGAGCGAGAACACCCCGTGGGCACGGAAGACGATGTAGCCGAGTTTCAGCAACGCCCGGTTGCTTGACTTGCCCCGGATGTCGTGTGTTCCCCCGGCGGGGGTGGATGCGGAGCCTGGCGGTGTGCCGGGTACGGTCAGCGTGCGCATCATGAGCAAGACCCTCGCCACGTGGTCCGAAGCCCTGCGGACGGAGCCGCCGGTAAGCGCCGCCGCGGTCGTAGTCGGGCGGCCCGGTTCAGGAGGCGGGGTGGCAGGATGACACGGTGTTCGACTCTCTGCGTGAACCGTGGCTGCGCGGCATCACCTTCAATCCGGCGGCGCCCTCCGACGTACTGGTACGCCTGTTGGATCGAGCGGCCGGTGAGGCAGGCCTGCTGATGTGCGAGGGTCGTGACCTGCCTGACGCCGTCATCGACGCTGCCCTGCGCCATCCGGCCGGAGTCATCCGCCGCGCGCTCGCCCGCAACCGGTACGTCGACCCGGCGCGGCTCGCCCCCTTGGCGACGGACCCCTCGGGGATCGTCCGCGGGTGGCTCGCCGCCGGCCCCCGTCACCACCCTCGATGGGTCCGGCCGCTGCCGGACGACATCCTCGTGACCCTCCTGATGGCCCAGGACGGGGGCGAGGACGGCAAGGTCACCGAGAACGAGATCATCGGGGAGCTCGAATCGTCCCGGCAGATCCCGCTGTCCTTCTACCGCCGCATGGCCGGCCACGAGCACCCCGAACTCCGGATACGGGCCACCTGGAGGTGGCAGTCACTCACCCCGGCGCAACGGGCGGCGCTGCTCGACGATCCAGACCCCGCGGTCCGTGAAGCGGCGCAGGACAGGAACTGGCAGCTGGACCCGGAACGGGTAGAGGCCATGCTGCCGTCCTTCGATTCGCGCAACGAATTCGTGTTCGGCACATGTGCTCTGTCCCCCGCGCTCGTCGAGCAGTGCTTCGCGGACGGCACGGTGCACCCCCTGGCCCGGAACCGGCACACCCCGGCCTACGCCGTCGCCCGGCTCGCCCGCCACCCCGAGGCGGAGGTCCGCGCGTTGGTCGCCGCCCGGCCCGACGTGGGACCGGACCTGGTCGCGGAATTGAGGGAGGACCCGGACGAGGACGTGCGGATGTGCGCGCACCTCCACCCCTTCCCCCGCACCTGGGCCGAGTACTGGGCGATCGAGCGGGTCATCGGGCACGGCCCTGACTGCACCTGCCCGATCACCGAGCCGTTTACCGAGTCGAATACTGAGCCGGACATCGGGCCGTCACCCGACTGGTTCGCCGCCTGTGCGGTGTCCGAGGAACCGGTGCTCCGCCGGGTTGCGGCAAGTTGGCCGAGCCTGTCGGCGGAACTCGTCGAGACGCTCGCGCAGGACGACGACGAGGAGGTGAGGATCCGGCTGGCCTGCCACCACCCGCTGGTTCCGCCGCACCTCCTCCTGGATGTCTTCGTCACCCGCCCGGCCCACCGTCCGCACCTGCTGGCCCTGCCCGCGTTCCCCCGTACCGGCCGGGCTCACCTCGTCGACCACCCGGATCCCGAGGTACGGGCCCTGGCCGCAGCCGATCCCGCCTTGCCCGACCCCCCGGTGGAGGACCCCGACGCGTCGGTGCGCCGGGCAGCGGCCGCCAACCCGAGCCTGTCACCGGACTCCCTGGAGACCCTCCTCGCCGACCCCCGTACCGCCGAGGGCGCTTCAGCCAACCCGTCCCTCCCCGTTCTGCGCATGCACGCACTCCTCGGCCACTGCCTGAACGGCACCACCACCCCGCCTGGGGCCGTCCAGCGTTGACAGACCACACCCGCGTAGCGATCACAGACATGGCAACCTCCGTGGACCATCGACTGGAGTCTCGACGGCTCGTTCGGCGCGGGCGTCCGCAGTGGCCAGATGCTGGTAGTAGCCGGAGCGGGAGAAGCCCAGAACCCGGCAGATCCGCTTCACGCCGAAGGCGGCGCGATTCTCGGAGATGAAGTCCCAGCGGCAGGGGCTCACTTCACCGCCGAGTAGCCGGAGGGGATTTCACCCTCCGGCCCTCACAGAACGGAGCGTGACAATCTCTCGTCACTCCGCTCTTGTCGTCCTGATCGTCAGA
>NZ_JBSFET010000174.1:0-5920 GCF_053594575.1 Streptomyces sp. NPDC001880 | reverse complement strand
GGAGGCGGAGGTGTGGTGGTGCGGAACGCTCATGCGGACTTCGCCTTCCGAGAAGTGCGACAAGTGAGGGAGCGTTCCTGCGGGGGACTGCCATGAGGCGGATGGCTGAAAAGGGTCCGGCTGTCGGACGTCCACGGCGCGATGGGCAGGCGCCGGAACCAGGCCGGAAAGGGTAAATCGCCGGTGACCATGGAGTGTCACCGCGGTTGGCAGGGAACCTACGGCTGGTTACGCCGTTTGGTCAAGACCCGAATCCGTCGGAATGCGACGTGTTGCTGTCGGAGTCGACGCCGTTCGTGTCGTCGACCCAGCCGAGCGAGACACTGATCCGGCGCGCCGCGTCGCGGACCTGGCCGCCCAGTTCCTGGTAGCGCCAGGCCGGCAGGCCGAGCTTGAGGCCGGTGATGGAGACGGCCCCGGCACACACCGAACGGTCGTCGAAGACCGGCGCGCCGATGCAGATGATGCCCTCGGCGTCCTCCTCGTCGTCCAGGGCGTAGCCGACCCGGGCGATGTCGCGCAGATGCGACAGGAAGGTGGCCGGGTCGGTGATCGTGCGGGAGGTGCGCCGGGGCAGCCCGAACCGCTCGACGACCGAGGCCGCCTCGCTCGGCGGTACGGCGGAGAGCAGCGCCTTGCCCAGGCCCGTGCAGTGCGGCAGCTCGCGCTGCCCCATCCGCAGATCGAGCCGGACGCGCTGGTCGAGCTCGACCTGGTCCACGACGACCGCGTGGCCGTCCTCGGGGACGGCGAGGCGGGACGCCATTCCGGTGGTCCGGGTCAGCTCCTGCAGGACGGGGCGGGCGACCTCGCGCAGGGACACCTGGGAGCGGGCCCGGTCGCCGAGCCGGGCCAGGCTCATGCCGAGCCGGTAACGGCGGTTCATGCCCTCGCCGTCGTCCGAGACGAGGCCGTAGGCACGGAGGGTCTGGAGCATGCCGAAGGCGGCGCTCTTGGAGATGGAACAGGCCTGGCCGACCTCCGTGACGCTCATGCCGTTCCCCTGTGCGGGGGCGGCGAGCGCCTCAAGGATGTCCGCTGCCCTGGCCACGCTCTTGACCCAGTACTTCGGTTCTTTTGGGGCAGCACTGTTCGTCATAGCAGAACAGCGTAGTGCCTCGGAAGGGGCTCGAACGCGCTTCCTCTGTGAAGAAAGCGCGAAATCGGGCCTTCCTGGGTTTGAAAAGGTCTTGACCGGCTCTGGAGGCGCACGTAATGTCAGGCCCGTTCTGCTCTCCAGAACAGTGTTCAGGAAAAGCGAACGCACCATCTGAAGCACCACGGATCACCTTCATTCCTGCGGCGACTGCCGGGCGGATGGCGCCAGGGACTCACGGGCCGGGCAGGGCCTGCGAAGACCGACGACTCTCGACGCAAGGAGCAAGCAATATGAGTTCAGGCCCGGTAGGCAACGAATCCGGAGCCCGACTCGCCGAGCGCGCCCGCCAGGTCGTACCCGGCGGCGTGAACAGCGGTCAGCGCAGCGTTCCCGGACTGACCGACCTGGTCGTCACGGGCACGGACGGCGCACGGTTCCGTACCGCCGACGGACGCGAGTACACCGACTTCCACTCGGCGTTCGGCCCGCCCCTGCTCGGTCACAACGACCCCGACGTGGCCCGCGCCACCGCGGAGGCCGGCGCCACCCTCGGCCACCTGGGCGTCGGCGTCACCGAGGGCGAGGTCCTCCTCGCCGAACAGCTCGCCGAGCTGATCCCCTCCATCGAGAAGGTGCTGCTCACCAGCACCGGCAGCGAGGCCACGTTCCACGCGCTGCGCGTTTCCCGCGCCGCCACCGGCCGCCGGCTGGTCGTCAAGTTCCAGGGCTGCTACCACGGCTGGCACGACGCGGTCAGCCTCAACGTGATCTCCGCGCCCGAGAAGGTCGGCGGCCACGACCCGATCTCCACCGGCATCCTGCCCGAGGTCCTCGAAGCCACCCTCGTCCTGCCGTTCAACGACAGCGAGGCCGTCCGCCGCGCCTTCGCCGAGCACGGCTCCGACATCGCCGCCGTGATCGTCGAACCCGTCCCGCACAATGTCGGAGCGCTCCTGCCGTACCAGGAGTTCCTCACCACGCTGCGCGAGGAGACCACGAAGGCCGGCAGCGTCCTGATCTTCGACGAGGTCATCACCGGCTTCCGCCACGACATCGGCGGCTGGCAGAAGATCTCCGGAGTCACCCCCGACCTCACCACCCTCGGCAAGGCCATCGCCAACGGCGCCCCCGTCGGCGCGATCGGCGGCCGCGCCGACCTGATGGACCTCTTCTCCACCCGCCCCGGCGCCCCCGCCTTCTTCGCCGGCACGTACAACGGCCACCCGTCCGTCGTGGCCGCCGCCCTCGCCACCCTGCGCAAGCTCCGCGAGGAGCCGGTCCACGAGCACGTCTTCCGGCTCGGCGAGCGCGTCCGCACCGAACTGACCGGACTGTACGAGCGCCTCGGCGTCCCCGCCGTCGTCACCGGGTACGGCTCCGTCTTCGTCAGCTACTTCATGCCGGGCGAGGCCCCCCGCACCTACGCGGACCTGCTGAACAACGACGCCTCGCTCTTCGTCGGCTACCGCCGCAAACTCCTCGACCACGGCCTGTTCGAGCTCCCGCTCAACCTCAAGCGCAGCCACATCAGCTACGCCCACACCGACGCCGACGTGGACCGCCTCATCGAGGGCACCGAGGCCGCGGTCAAGGCCGTGCTCGCCGACGGCGGTGCACGCGACCTGGAGAACACCTCCACCATGGGAGGGGCGACCCGCTGATGCTGACCGTCAACCGCACTCGCCCGGCGGGCCCCGCAGGCCGGATCACCCGCGTCGAGACCTTGATGCTCGGCACCTCCTGGCGCGACTTCGGCTACGTCCGGGTCCACACCGACGAGGGCCTCTCCGGCATCGGCGAGATCACCCACCCCTACCGCGTCCGCGAGGTCTGCGCCCTCACCGAGGCACTGGCGCAGCGCCATCTCATCGGCGCCGACCCCTTCGACATCGAGGAGCTCTGGCTCCGCGTCTACCAGGGCGACTTCCTGCGCGGCGGCGACATGGGCGGCGTCGCCCTGTCCGGCCTCGACCAGGCGATGTACGACCTGATGGGCAAGGCGCTCGGCGTCCCCGCGTACCGGCTGACCGGTGGCGCCTGCCGGGACGAGGTACGGGTGTACGCCAACGGCTGGTACACCGGCGAACGCGAGCCGGAGATCTTCGCCGCCAAGGCGAAGGAGACCGTGGCCAAGGGCTTCACCGCCCTCAAGTTCGACCCGTTCGGCCCCGGACTGCACGAGCTGGAGCGCGCCGAACTGCGCCGCTCCGTCGACCTGGTGGCCGCCGTCCGCGAGGCCATCGGGCCCGATGTCGACCTCTTCATCGAGGGCCACGCCCGGTTCGCCATGCCGACCGCGGCCCGGCTGGTGCGCGAGCTGGAGCCCTTCGACATCGGCTGGTTCGAGGAGCCGATGCCGTGGACCCACATCGAGCGCTACGCGGAGCTGCGGCAGCGTGCCGCGTTCCCGATCTCCGGCGGTGAGCACTTCCACAACCGCTACGAGTACAAGCCGCTCTTCGCCACCAACGCGGTCGACATCATCCAGCCCGACCTCTCCATGGCCGGCGGATTCACCGAGGTCCGGAAACTCGCCGCGATCGCCGACACCCACGGCATGCTCGTGGCCCCGCACAACTCCAACTCGCCGCTCTGCACCACCGTCTCGGTGCACGCGACGCTCGGAATCCCCAACTTCAAGATCCTGGAAACCTTCGACGGGCTCCTTGAGGACTACGTCTTCGACGCCCTCAAGGGCACTCTCCCGATCGTCGACGGCCACATCGGCCTGCCGACCGCACCCGGTCTCGGTGTCGAGCTCGTCGACGAGGTCTTCGAGGAGCACCCGCCCAGCCACCGCTTCTGGAACATGTTCGCGGACGGCTGGGAGAAGCGGAACCGGACATGATCGTCGATGTCCACTCGCATCTCTTCCGGCACAGCCACGACTTCACCGACCCGTTCAAGTCCGACTCCGCCCGCGCCCACGCGGGCGAGGTCGACCTCTCGGTGAAGTGGGAGGAGTACGCCGCCACCGCCCCCGAGGGCACCCGCACGATCGTCGTCGGCGGCAAGGCGCGGCGCAGCGGCCTCTGGGTGGACGACGACGCCGTCGCCTCGTACGCCGGAGCGCACCCCGACCGGCTCATCGGCTACCTCTCGCTCGACCCCACCCAGCCCGGCTGGCAGGACGAACTCCGCTACGGCCACCAGGAACTGGGCCTGCGCGGCATCAAACTGATGCCGATGTACGCGGGCTTCGACCCGGCCGCCGAGGAGTACGACGAGCTGTACACGTACGCCGAACGGCACGGACTCCCGCTCCTGGTGCACACCGGCACCACCTTCGTGTCGAGCGCACCGCTGGAGTGGGCGATGCCCCGCCACCTGGACGCGGTCGCCATCCGCCACCCGGAACTGCGGATGGTCCTCGCCCACCTCGGCCACCCCTTCGAGGGCGAGTGCATCGCGGTCATCCGCAAGCACCCGCACGTGTACGCGGACATCAGCGCCCTGCACTACCGGCCCTTCCAGCTCTGGCACAGCCTCCGGCTGGTCCAGGACTACGGGGTCTTCCACAAGCTGATGTTCGGCAGCGACTACCCGTTCACGACGGTCGACGACTCGGTGCGGGGGCTGCGGGAGATCGCCCGTATCCCCGGCATCCCGGGACTTCCGCCGCTCGACGTGGACGCGGTGGAGGAGATCATCCACCGGCCGTCGCTGGACCTGCTGGGCCTGAACGGCTGACCCGGCCGTTCCCCCTGTGAACCTGCCGGTACGGCGCCGGGGGCATCCCCCTGTCGCCCGGTACCGACCGGCAGCCGGGCCGCCGCGCCATCACCCATGTGTCCCTGCGCGGCGGCCCGGACCTCTCCGGCGATCAGGACCGGACCCGACCACCTCTCCGTCTCTCCGCCTGGAGGAACCCCGCCATGACCGCAGCCGTCCCGCCCCGGGGAACCGACCGCTTCGACCTGACCGGCCGCACCGCGCTCGTGACCGGGGCCGCCCGGGGCCTGGGCCGATCCTTCGCCGTCGGCCTCGCGGAGGCGGGCGCCGATCTGGTCCTGGTCGACCTGCCCGGTGCCGAGGGCGTCGCCGAGACCGCGGCGGCGGTCGAGGCACTCGGCCGCGGGTGCCGGACGTACGGACAGGACCTCGCGGACATCGACGCGCTGCCCGGCTTCGTCGACGCCGTACGCGCCGAGGCGGGACCGCTGCACATCCTGGTCAACAACGCGGGCACGGCGGCGCTGGAACGCTTCAACGAGATCACCCCCGCGAGCTGGTCCCGCATCATGCGGGTCAACGTCGACGCCGTCTTCTTCCTCAGCCAGCGCATCGCCGAACACATGACGGCGGACTCGGTCGCGGGCCGCATCATCACCATCACGTCGAAGAACGCCCTGGTGGCGGAGGCCGGCCTGGCCCACTACAACGCCTCCAAGGCCGCCGCCCAACTGCTCACCGAGACCCTGGCGGTCGAACTCGCCCCGCACGGCATCACCGCCAACACCCTTGCCCCCGGCATGGTCGAGACACCCATCGACGGCGAATTCCCCTTCGACCGGGAGGCCTTCGAATCCGCGTACCGCGAGCGCATCCCGCTCGGCAGGTACGCGCAGCCCGACGAATGCGTCGGTGCGCTGCTGCTGCTCGCCTCGGACGCCGGGGCGTACATCAACGGGGCGCGCATCGTCGTCGACGGGGGAGTGCTGGCCGACCAGATGCCGCGGATGCGCTTCATGCCGCCGTACCGCAACACGATCTGACCGCGACCGACCGGCAGTCGGTACCCACCGAGCACGCATCGACAACGCGAGGAGCGCCTCCGTCATGTCCGTCAATGCTTCGCCCCCCGCTCCGTCCTCCGCCTCG
>NZ_JBSFET010000173.1:0-5930 GCF_053594575.1 Streptomyces sp. NPDC001880 | reverse complement strand
CCAAGACCCTGCTGGCCCAGTTGAACGCGGTCTGCAAGGCCGTCGATGAGCTCGCCAAGGCGGTCGAGCGGACCTTCCGCGCCCACCCCGACGCGCCGATCATGCTGAGCTTTCCCGGCATCGGCGCGCAGGTTGGTGCCCGCCTCCTGGCTGAGATCGGTGATGACCGCACGCGCTTTGCCACTGCCAGCGGACTGAAGGCATACGCGGGCGCGGCGCCCATCACCCGGGCGTCCGGGAAACGCAAGTACGTCGGGCGCCGGTTCGTGAAGAACAACCGGCTGAACCACGCCGGATACCTGTGGGCTTTCGCCACCCTCACCCACTCGCCAGGAGCCAACGCCCACTACCGGCGACGGCGCGAGAACGGAGACTGGCATGCCCAGGCCCTGAGGCACCTGTTCAATCGGATGCTCGGGCAGCTGCACCACTGCCTGCTGCACCGATGCCACTTCGAGGAAGGTACAGCGTTTCCCCCGCCTGTCCCCACTGGCTGAACCGAGCCTCAGAAGCCGATGTCCCTGGCTTCGTAGCCTTCCAGCCCAAGGGCCAGCAGGGGTGGCACCAGTGCGTGGAGGTACCAGCTCACATCGGTGAAGCTGGCCGAGCCAGCCAGGCTCCGCCGGTTAATGGTGGGGCTAAAGCTGCAGGCTGTGCGGTGCGGGAAGAAGAGGAGCTGACCGCCGGTGCCCGCTTGCGCGTGGTAGACGCAGACGGCGACGTGGTACTTCGCATGCTCGGGCGCGTCCAGGAGGGCCAGGACCTCCCTCGTGTGGTCGTTGGTGGTCGACTGCCAGTCGTACAGGTCGTTGTCGTTGACCATGTACGAGAGCGGCTCCTCCAGCGACCACCCTGAGGTGGCCAGGGCCTCGACGATGGTCCGGACCGTGACCTCGGGCGCAAACGTGAAGTCGATGTCTGCGGTTCTGGACGACACAGAGGCTCCTGGTGAGGCGATCAGCGGCACCGCATCGTCGCCGACGGCATGGATGGCTGTCGATTGATTTGACGGCTTAGCCGCATCAGGTGTCTCTCTGCAGGAGAGAGGTCCCCCTCATCCACCCCGCCCGGGACAAAGGGCCGTGAGCGTTCGGCTGCGCCGCGTTACGGTGAGCGTCGACTGATCAACACACGGGGGTGGCCTGGATGATGACGACTCGACCGAGGCGCACGGCGGCGCTGTACGGCGCCGTACCGCTCGCTCTGCTGCTCGCCGGATGCGGTGGCGGCGATGACGCGGCGAAGCCGTCTGGAGCCCCGCCAGCCGCCTCGGCGACGCCCGCGCCCGCGACGTCGACAACCGACCCGCAAGCGGCGGACAAGGCCGCGGTGCTCGCCTCGTACACCTCCATGTGGGGCGAGCAGATGCAGGCGTACCGGAAAGCGGACGCCAAGGGCACGGACCTGAAGAAGTACGCGGCGCTGGACGCGCTGTCGAAGTTTGAGGCCGATCTGGCCCACATGAAGAAGAACAGCACCGTGATCCGAGGCGACCTCGGGCACAGCCCGAAGGTGACCGCGCTCGACACGGCCGGGAAGCTGCCCAAGGCCACGGTGCAGGACTGCGTGGACCTGGCGAAGTGGGAGACGCTCGACACCAAGACGGGCAAGCCGATCCCGCTGCCCTCGGCCCAGCCGCTGCGGTACGTCGCGACAGCGACAGCCGAGAAATGGCCGGGCGGCTGGATGATCACCGACTACGCCCCGGACGGGGCGCGCACGTGCTGAGACGGGCGGCGGCGGCCGCCGTGGTCCTGGCGGGCGTTCTCGCCCCGGTGGCGGTTGGCCGATGACGGGACGACCCTCGGCAACGACCCCGGCTGCCGGGGATCGCTGCTGTCGGTCACGGTCTGCGCGTCGGACAACAGCGGCTCGGGCAGTCCGGGCGGCGGTCCGGGCGCCAAGGCAAAGCCCGCCGGCAACCGCGGCTCGGGCGGCTCGGCGCCCAAGTGCACGTACGAGAAGGCGGACCCGCAGCCCCCGGCGGAGAACCTGGCCTGGGACGGCAAGAAGCCCAAGGACGGCGCCATCTACCGAGTCTGGTGCGAGGGCGGCAGGGTCGGCTTCACGTTCGTCCCGACCGGCGCCGCCGGCCCGGCCGCGCCCACGATCGACCCCGAGCTGGTGGCGCGCCGCGCGGTCGACTCCATGAAGCTGGTAGGCCCGAAGGTGGCCAGCCCCCGTGCGGCTGGGAAGTACGTGGTCGGGATGCCGATGTGGATGTGGGTGACCCGCTCGACGTCGTCGTACGGCCCGGCGACCGCGAAGGCGACGGCGGGCGGCGTCACCGTCACCGCCATGGCGAAGGTGTCGACGATCCGGTGGGACATGGGCGACGGCACCACAGTCACCTGCCACGGCCCCGGCACCCCGTACAGCGCTGACCGCGGCAAGTCCACGTCCCCGGACTGCGGCCACCGCTACGAACGGAGCGCCGCAGACCAGCCGGACGGCCGCTACAAGGGCACCGCCACCGCGACCTGGACCGTCACGTGGACGGCCCCCGCCCTCAACGACGGCGGCGAGTTCACCGAGACCCGACAGACCGCGTTCGGCGTGCGGGTCGGTGAGGTCCAGGTCCTCAACTAGGCGGCCGGGCCCGCCCCGACCACAACCCCGACCACAGCCCCGACCACAGCCCCGACCACCGCAGGCCAGGGCCACGCTGCGCCTGGACCACGACCCCGGCCGCCGCACCGGCACCCCGTTGCACGGGAGCCCGGCGGCCGGGGTCGATCGGTGACGCGCTGCCCGTACGATGACCGGCGTGACCGTTCGCCGCGCCCTTGGCACAGGCCCCCAGGCTCCAGCGCCCAGCATCCGCGCCGCCCAGGCCGACCTGCTCGACGCTCTCCCTGGAGAGCGCCTGTCCGACCTCGACGAACTGCGAGCCCGAGGCGTACTCGGCACACGCCCGCCCGCGCCCCCGTCCCCGCGGCGGACCCTCAAAACCGGCGGCCACGCCGACGAGGAACTACCCTGCTATCCGGCCTGACAATTACCAGATCTGCGTTTGCCTTTCAGAGAATCGGCTGAGATCTGCTTTCGGCCCAGAGTTCTCCTGCACTTTCTCCTGCGCTTTCTCTTGCATCATTCCTTGCACTATCTGTTGCCCCCTCTCTCCGGGGCGTCGTGAGTTTATGCAGGTCACCATGCCTGTAAAGGCGTGGTCGGGGTGCTGACATCCCCTCTGCGCACCCCCCTGCCGCCTGAACTGCCGAAATGGAGAGGGTGGGGGCGGGGCGGGCGGAGCGCCTCGGGGATCGGCGGCCGGCCAGTTTTCTCGCGCGCGTCGGCGGGGCCGCGCGCGGGCCGGGCCTGGTGCCCGGCGTCGGCGGCTGTGCCGGTCTGCCCTGCCACTCTTTGTGGCCTGATCCCGAAGAGTCCGCCGGATGCCACCACAACCGCTGATGTATTGACAGAAGGCCCGCAGCCACGGCCGAGCCACCGCCTGCAAGCACAACTGCACCGTTCCGTAGAACGTCGGCCGACATCGTCCCTCATCCAGCGGACGCACCACGGCGCTTGGCTGCCGCCTCATCGAGCCGCTTCTGCCGAAAGGTGAGTTCCTTCCTGCACACCTTCATGGCGTCCTGTTCAAGCCCTTGGTCTGTCACCTGATAGCGATACGGCTCGTACCGCTTCCGAGAGGAGGACACCATGTAGTCCCAAAACGCGTCGTTATCGGCGCTCAAGGGCTTGGTGGCCTCCTCTTCGCTCACGGCACGGGCGAAGCGCATCAGCCTAAAGTCGCGCAGCCGTTGGCAGCCATCCTCCCAGGCGTCTCGGCGGAGCCCGAAAGTGTTCGCCCGCATCTCGCCGTGGACGTAGACACCGGACGTCAGATGGTTGTCCGGGGCCCACTTGCTGAGCACCCTGAACGCGAGCCAGGTGGCGACCTCGGAAGGATTGAGTACCTGAGCCCAGCCGTTCAGAAAGAAGTGCACCGGGATCTCGATCGTGGCGCCGGCGCGCCACTGGTCCTCAGGTACCACGTAGGTATCCGGGCTCTGGTTGCCGCCGCGGCCGGACTCATTCATGAGCCGGAACGACTCGTACAGCCTCTGTTCCCGCTTCCCCCGGCGGACATCGACCAGGGCGTGGCGCGGTAATCGCTACCAAGCCCTTCCAGGGTCCGCAGAGCCCCTTGGACCTGCCGCAGGCGCAGGTCCTCGGCCGTCCTGCCGTTGACGGTTTCGTGCATATACACCCCCGACTTGGCGTCGTAGGCGCCGTCCGTAGCGAAGAGATCCGACCAGGACCCTCGACCTGACAACGGCAGGGCATTCGTCCATTGCTTCCCCGTCTCAAGCCGGCACTGAGCCTCGAAGACCGCGATCAGATAGAAGCGCAGCGCGATCCCCTTGGGAAGCACCAGCCGGGATAGCAAGGAGGGGGCATTGCCATCGTCACGGGGCGCTACCAAAGCGCTGCGCAGAACGATGGACTCTGGCTTCTTCCCATCCCTCCAGAGGTCCTTTAGCGCACTGTTCGCCCCCTCGACAGAACGGATCTTGTCCATCTGCTCCAGTCGGCGCAGCCGCCGCAGGTTGGATTCCCTTGCATCGGCCATGTATCCCCCCATCTCACGTTTCGATCGCAACGTTTTGATCCGCACTATGTAGATAGTCAATAGTTACAAGACAACTTAGTGCGGATCAAAACGTTGAGTGACGCCCTGAAGTTGGGCCTCCGCGCCCAGGATCATTGAGGTGAGGCCTCGTCAGACGGGTCTCGGCGGCTCGCCGTTCGCAGTTGACGCGAACGGCCCCGGGGTGCAACCCGGGGCCGTCTCAGTTCAGACCTCACCAAGGAGACTAGTGGAACCCAACACCAACCAGAATGGCCCCGAGCCCCTGCCCCAGCGATGGGCCATCATCCTCATCGCCAGCTTCGTGGCCGGTGCCGTTGTCCTTCCCCTCGCCGGCCCCCTGGCCGCCCTCGGAGCCGCCGGCGCGACCAGCTTGGGACTGAACCAGCTCATGGCGTAGAGCGCCGGTGCCGGATGCGGGCGCAGGAAGAGCGCGACCGCGTGAAGGCCGAGCGCCAAGCGGCAGCAGTAGCAGGGGCCGTTGCGACAGCAGAGGCGCACACACCGTTCCAGGCCCCCTGTGCGCCTCTCTGAGCGGCTATCAGCCGCTCCGGGCCCCCTGGCCCGGGGCGGCCCGCGTTCGCCGCTCACGGAGAGGCGTGCGGGGGTTCTGGGGCGTCAGGTGCCCGTCGGGCGCGGCGAGCCGGGGCGGGCGGAGCGCCTCGGGGATCGGCGGCCGGCCAGTTTTCTCGCGCGTCGGCGGCGCCGCGCGCGGGCTGGGCCTGGTGCCCGGCTGTGGAGGTCAGCCGTCACGCTGACAATCTCCTCGGATGTTGCGCCGAAACTGGCCCTGCGCGCGGAGGGGCGTTTCGTGTTTTATCAAGCGAGGCTGGGAGGGCATCTGTGCTGATTCCTGAAAAGAGCTGGGTTGATTTTTGACGCACTTTCGGATTCGGAATGAACAGGCTCTCAGATTCCGAATTCAGTTCCTTTCAGGCGCTCAAGGGATGCCTTTTCTGGTAGTGGGTGAGTTCGGGGAGTGGGGTTTTTGAGGGTGCGTGAGATGTCTCAGGTGGTGCGTGCTGATTCCCAATCTCATCTGGGATCATGTTTTGACGCATCGTCCGAGGTGGCATGGTGGGGGAGAGTTCCGGGCGCCGGCCCCCGATCCTCATGTTCCGACCGAGGCCACCCCTCCACCTAGCCAGCCGCCCGCGTAGCGGGCCCTGAGCAGCCACGGAGTGGATGCTCACACGGTCGATGCGGAGCAGCGACCCGTGACCAAGGGCCACGGAGTGGCCCGGCATCCGGGGCCGCAGGCCCGATACCGCGCGGAGCGCGGTGCCTGCTTTTCCGCCGCGTAGTGGCGGCGCGTCGCGTCTGCGGAGCAGACCGCGCG
>NZ_JBSFET010000172.1:0-5954 GCF_053594575.1 Streptomyces sp. NPDC001880 | reverse complement strand
CAGGCAGAAGAGTGCCGAGCAGCAGGTCTCACCGCATCAACAACTGTCCCCTTTTCATCCGTACGCGGGTGGGGACGTTCACTTGTACGCCGACAACACCCTGCTTCGCAGGGTGCCAGTAGTTTTCAGGGTGAGTGCTGGATCCAGAGAGAAGCCGGGCGGGAACGCGAAGGACAGCAGATCGGAGAACGGGCCCTGCATCATCTGTGGTTCCTCGTCGTTCTTGACCGTGCCGCGCAGGACGTAGGGGTGTGGGCGGGCTTGCTGGTAGGCGCTCTGGCCCTGTTCGTGAGCCCATCGCAACCGCTCCAGCAGGCCGGGGTAGGGGGTGCGCAGGGACTGCGTGCCGGACCGGTGGGGCTCACTGCCACCGGCTGGCTCCCACACCTGCCATCGGCCCCCGTCCGGAGCGCTCTCTTCGGCGGCGCCCTGTTTGGGGGCGCCTGCTTCAAGGGGGTCTTCATCACCAGAACCCCTTGAGGGCTGTGTGCTCTGTGAGGCTGTGTCCCTGCGCAGGATCGACCCTCGGGATCGCCACTGCGATCTCGAACTTGATCGGGTTGATGTCGATCTCGAAGCACTTGTCGTTGAAGACCATGTCCTTCTTCATGACGCTCTTGACCGGCTTGGCGCCCTTGAGCTCACGCCGCAGACCGAGGGTGTCCTTCAGGGAGTCCTTGAACACGCCCTTGCCCTTCACCGTGCTGTACCGATCAGTGCCGGAGGGCGGGTTGAGGGCCATGTTCGAGACGAACGAGTAGGACACCTGGGAGCCGATCGCGTGAGCCATCGCCGGGCGAAGGAAGGTGGGTTGCGGGGTGGACACCGAACCGTTCGGGTCTCCCAGGTTGCCGAGCACCATGGCGCCGCCCTTGATGGCGATGGCCGGTTTTGCCGCACAGGTGACAACGAACGACCATCACCCGAGATGCCCAACTACATGCCGTCGGGCGGGATGGGTGTCGCCTGGTGGTAGTACATCTGCCATGTCCCGGCGGCGCCCTGCTTGCGCCAGAGCGAACTCCGCCGTGCCCGGTTTCCGTCAAACACGGTCTCGTAGGTGAGATGCACCAGTCCGGGGGCCAACAGCACGCCATTGAAGTTCGAGGGCTCGTAGCGCGGACCGCCTTCTGCTGCACCGCCCAGCTCGGGCAGCTCGGCAAGCATCTCCGTATACGTCCATCGCCGCCCCGAAGCGCCGACCTCGACGAAGTCCGGGTCCAGCAGCTGCAGGGCAAGCGAGCGGGATATACGCACGCTGGGGTCCATCAGACGCAGTTCGCCTGCGATCGCTTCGCGTACCTCATCTGTCTCTTGGCTCATGCAAGCATCCTCGCTTACGTAGCCAAGCTCTTCGCAACCGAGTTATCACCCGCCGAGCGCAGCTTGGCCTCCGACCTGCTGCCCGGCGGAGTCGAGACCGTCATCGACGCGGGCAGCGCCCTGGCCGCGACCATCGAGCTCATCATGCGCGACACCGGCCTGGACGGCCTTCCTGCCCTCGATCGGTGACACATCCGGCCGTGTGGGTCGGTCTACGTGCTGGGAAGGCCGCGGAGCATGACGGCGTGGAGGGGGGGAGTCGGGGAAGGGCTGGCGTTCGCCGATCTTGCGGTATCCCCATGTTTCGTAGAGGGCCTGGACGCGGGGGTGTGTGGTGTCGACGAGGAGGGTGGTCAGCTGCTCGGGCCGGGGGTCGAGGAGGGTGTCGTGGAGTCGTTGGGCGAGGCCGGTGCCGCGCCATTTCTGACGGACCATGAGCTCGGACAGGGCGAAGGTGGTGCCCGGGGTGGGGGTGGGGGAGAGGTGTCCGCGCCAGGTTTCGCGGCCGAGGTCGGCGGTGGCGCCGTAGGCGAAGCCCGCGGGCTGGCCGGCGTCGAAGGCGATGACGCAGTCGAAGGAGGGCCTGGCGCCCCAGTGGTCGACGAACCAGGCGAATTTCTCCGTCTGGTGGAAGGGGTCGTCCATCTCGGCGGCGTAGGCGTCGGCGTGGACGTCGAGGAGTATCTGCCGGATCGCGGGCAGATCCGCGTGGCCGTAGCGGCTGATGGCGGTCATGTGCGGCTCCAGGTGGTGCGGTAGTGGTCGGTCCACTCCCGGGTGACGGGCGCGGTCGGGGCGGTGGTGATCAGGTCGCGGTAGAAGTCGCCGAGCAGGGTCCGCAGCCTTCCGGGCAGGGCGGCATGGCCCAGGAGGGGGAAGATGCCGGTGGTGCTGGCGGTTGCCTGGTCGAGGTCGCCCTGGTGGAGTTGGGCGAGCGCGAGCCGGGCGGTGGCGAATGCCCTGTTGCGGGCGAACACCTGGGGCAGGGCCGTCAGTGCGTGGTGGGAGGCGGCCTCGGCGGCGGGGGAGTTGCCGAGGCGGTCGTGGACGATCGAGGTGATGGCGTGGAGCTCGGCCCGGCCGTAGAACGCGGTCCAGCTCGGCCGCGGACGGGCCAAGTCGGCCTTGGCGAGCGCCTTCTCGGCATGGTCGAGGGAGCGCAGGGCGGGCCGGTGGTCGCCGAGGTGGGCGTGGGCGATGGCGATCCGCGCGTGCGCGAGGCTGGCGAGCAGCGGGTCGCGACGGGTGACGGCCGTGGCCCGGGCGGCCTGGCCGGCCGCGAGGGACTCGGCGTGAGCGCCGCGCTGGTGGGCCAGGATCGCCACCGAGTTCCACACACGCATCGTCGCGACCGGATCCTGCGCCAGCCCGGCCAGATGCAGGGCCCGCTCGTGCAGCGGCTGGGCGCGAGAGCTCTGACGGGCTTCCACGCACGACCAGGCCGCGGTCGCGGTGTAGTCGGCCGCGAGGGAAAAGAGCCGCTGCCGGGTGCGCTGAGTGGCCGGCTTCTCCTGGAGCGCGACGGCCTCCTGAGCGCCGGCGAGCGCGGCCCGCTCCAGGGTGTTGTGGCCGCCCCGGGAATCGTCCAGCGCCATGAGAGCGTCGAGCTGCTGCCGCAGCCGCAGCACATCACCGCCACCAACCCCCGCCACCAGAACCCGCCCCCTGCCGAGCTGGCCGTCAGCGCGAGGAAGGAACGGCGGTGCACAGGGTCCTCATCCTCCACGGGCGCGGGCTTCTTCTTGCGACGGTCGGGCGGATCGAGGCTTAGTGATCCGGCGCAGGGCCGCCCGGGCCACGGGTATCAGCCCAGTGACCAGCCAGAACAGCAGCTGGTCCGTCCAGCCGTCGGCCAGTTCGTCGTCGGCGAGGTTCTGCAGGCCGGGGCGCGGATCTGCGGACGGTGTGTCCGGCCAGGCGACCGGTGCATCATGATTGTCGAGGGCAACCAGCACACGAGACAGACGGCGCACATCCGCAGAGGCGTGGAGCGCCGCGACGGGTCACAACCGCGCGCCGGTTCAGGGGGCTCCCTGCCCCGGTCGTCGAGGGCGTTCAGCGCAGTGACGAAGGCGCGCACGGGCGGCTGGGTCAGGTTCTCGGCAACGATCACGCCCCACAGCTTTTCATCGACATTCCGTCCTCTTTGCGCGGCGCGCAGGCGGCGGGGTCCTGAAGTCCGCGACGATTTTCTTCGCCGGGGAGCTCGCCCTCCGAAACCGCTGATCGTGGCGTTTGCCGATCGGATGCGGGCCACCGGGTATGCCGTCGAGTCGATCTTCACCGCCCTGGAACAGACAGGACTGAAGATTGCGGCACGAACCCTGCGGGCCTGGTCCGCCCCAGCCGGCCCGTCCAACCGGGCCGCGGCCCGAACCGTGACCGATGCCCTGGTTGAGGCCGCGGTCCGCCGGCTGGCCTTCACCACCACCAAAGCCGGTGAGCGCGTGCTGGCTCCCGAGGGTCTCTATGGCCGGCGCAATATGCTGGCTCTCATCCGCCGTACTCTCCTGCCAGAGTTCGGGTTCGGCGCCGTCGACCGTGCCATGCGCTCGCTCATGAGCGGACTTGAAGCCGGTTGGATTCGAATTCGTCCACCCTTAGCGAGGCGGGTCCTCGCCCACCGGGGGCGGTTGGGTGAGCGAGGCTGGCTGTGGCTGCGCCGGTTTGATGGCCGGTTGCTGGATGGGGCTGTTCGTCCTGAAAGGTGAATTGGGGTCGCTTTCCTGGCGCTGGGGGAGCTCCGTCGAAAGTATGGCAGGCGGAGTCTGGTGCACGGGCGTTGATCCCGGAGCCGTGAATGTGCGTCTTCATCTGTTCGGTGCGGTCTGGCTCTGCAGGTTTCATCGGCTCTGAAACGCAGGCAGGTTGCTGGGCAACCCGTCTCTTCGGCACGAACCAGGAGGACGTGTGTCCGTCTCGGATGTCCATACCGCGGGCCCCGCGGTCGAGCAGTTGCAGCCGCTGCATTGTCTGCCGTTCGCGGAAGTGGGGCCGCCCCGGCGGACCTCTGTCCCCAACGGAACAGAGGTGTGGCTGGTCACCCGGTACGACGATGTCCGGCAGGTTCTGATGGATGCCCGGTTCCAGCGGTCTCTGCTGAGTGCTCCCGATGCCCCGGCGCTCACCGGCACTCCGAACCTGCTGGACGCCCCGGGCGGATTGATCAACCTGGACGGTGCCGAGCACCTGCGTCTGCGCCGTGTGGTGCAGCGGGTGTTCACACCGCGGGGTGTCAAGCGCCTGCGTCCGTGGGTGGAGCAGGCGATCGACCGGCTGCTGGACGAGTTGGAGGAGCGGGGTTCGCCGGCAGACCTGATGGCTGGCTACGCCGCGGCGGTGCCGAATGCGGTGATGCGGCATCTGATGGGCGTGCAAGACCTGGAGGACGATCGTCTCAGGCGCTGGGCGGAGCATGCCGTCTCCGATACCTCGCGCAGTGCGGAGGAGGTGGCCGCCGGCCTGAGGAATCTCATGGAGTTCTCCGCCGATCTGCTCGCGGAGAGGCGAGCGGCGCCGGGCGAGGACCTGGTCAGCACCCTGGCCCAGGCTGCCGATCAGCAGGGTGGGGTGCCGGAGGCGCACCTGGCCAACCTGGTCGGAGGGCTGGTGGTGGCCGGCTACGACACCACGATGACGATGCTGGGCAACTCGCTCCTCTACATTCTGGGTGAACGGCCCGAAGTCTGGCAGCAGCTGGCCTCCTCAAAGGAGGCCGCCGGTGCACTGGCCGAGCGGTTGGTGCACCTGATCCCGCTGGGCAGGAACCCGGAGAAGCCGGGCTGCCTGCGCCGGGTGGCGCAGGACACCGAGATCGGGGGCGTCCTGGTCAGGGCGGGTGAATTCGTAGCCGCTGACATCGGCGCCGCCAACCGCGATCCGTCCGTTTTCACCGGCAGCCCGTTCGACGACCTGTTCGCCCCGCTGGAGAGCCCGACCCTTTCCTTCGGCGGAGGAACGCACTACTGCCTGGGCATCTGGCTGGCCCGCGCACAGCTGGAGATCGCTCTCCACCGGCTGGCCGCCCGGTTCCCCGGGCTCCACCTGACCATGGCGGTGACGGAGACCAAGTGGCGGCTGAGCACGACTACCCGCAGCCCGCTTCGCCTGCCGGCCGCCTGGTAAGAGCAGACCGGCCAGGCCACGAACGAACTCGGGTCTGGGCGCAGCGGCCACTCGGTAGCGTCAGCGGGGCTGCGGGCGGCAGCCTCCCTGGCTTCGGCGGGAGCAAGTAGGGCGGCACTCCAGGGCCATCACGCTCTGGCCGACCCGGCTGGTCCGGCTGTCGTTCGGGCGGGCCCGCATGTTGCCGGACGAGCACAACGCCCTTGTCGGTGCGAGCGGCGCGGGCTGAGACCTGCACAAGTGGCGGCACTCCGGCCAAAGGGCACAGGAGGTCTGAAATGCTGCTCTGAACAGTTCGCAACAACTCCCACCTGCCACAGACAGATAACTCGAAAGAGTGCACTGTTTCTGGTTCTTGCGGGCTGTCGACGGCTAACTTGATCTTTAACCAGTACGGCGTGGTCGTGGGGTCGTTGGCTTCTTCTGTCTCGTGTCTGTTCTGCCGGTGGTGTGCACGTCGTGGCGTGGGGTGGGTTGCGTGTTCTTGCGGCCTGGTGGCCGTCCTG
>NZ_JBSFET010000171.1:0-6169 GCF_053594575.1 Streptomyces sp. NPDC001880 | reverse complement strand
TCGTTTGCGCAGCTCAAGGGGATACGAAGAGGGGCGTGCCATGACTCAATCCTTTCACGGAATCGAGTCTCCATTCGAACCGGGGCGGTTCAGGGAGACCACTTGACCACGGCTATCGCGTGCCAAAGACACCTCATGCAGATAAGCCGTCAAGATGCACCGTGGGATTTCGTAGTCAGCATCGCCGTGATGACGCACGCGAGGCTTCGCGGCCTGGCCCCGGAGCATCGGGGGCCGATCGTGTAAGGGCACCAGGCGGCATGATGATCGGCATGATGGAGATACCCGGGTACGACGGTCACCCTCTCGTCCACGAGCCAGAGCTGCTGCAGGAACCTCTCTTCTGGCTTGGCCACCTGTACTCGTGTGCGCACGACGAGGACGCGGAAGAGCTGCTCTTCGGTGCGGACTACGAGGCGGCCGAGGTGTTCCACCGGGAGCTGCGGGAGCGGGCGGAGTGGCCCGTCTTCACCATCCCGCTGGCCGCCGGGCACCTCCTCCACGTCGTCTACCGAGCGTGGAAGGACGACCCCGGTGTCGACTACCTCCTGCATCACCCCAGCTGGGAGCGGGCACTGTTGCTGGCCAAGGTCGACGGGCACTTCATGGGTCCCGCCCTGTCCTGGCTCGAGTTGTTCTCCGCCGTCGACAACGGGCTGCCCGGTGGCAGCACAGCCGATCCACACCGCCGCCTCCTGCTGCTGCTGCCCGCGCTCGGAGACGACAACATCCCGGACGACGCAGAGCACCGCCTGATGGCAGCTCTCAGCGTCCTTACTGCCATTGAGGCCCCCGAAGAATTCGCTGCCGCTCTCGTTGAGGGCCAAGGTGCGGGAGGGGCCTCCCGCTGGACCAGCAGGAACGGTGTCCGCGTGGACGACGGCGCGTACTCGTACCGGAACCCGTCCAATGGCTTCGCCCTTACGCCGGAAGACCTGGCTCGCGTGTCGACTGCCTTCATGCCCTGAGCCCTATGAACTGGCCGGCTGGAGCATCGCAGCCCCTGGAGCGAAAGCGATGGCTTCGTCGAAAGGAACGCGGGCGAGGAGGCAGTGATGCAGCTGCCCCAGCATGCGGTTGAACAGGTGCCGCAGAGCCTGCATGTGCCAGTCCCCTCCGGCCCGGCGGCGCCGGTAGTGGGCGTCCGCGCCGGATGAACCGCTGATGGAGGCGAAGGCCCACAGGTGGCCGACGTGGTTGAGCCGGTTGTTCTTCACGAACCGGCGACCGACATAACGGCGCTTGCCGGAAGCCCGCGTGACCGGGGCGGAGCCAGCGTATGCCTTCAGTCCTCCAGCCGTGGCGAACCGGCTCCTGCCGTCACCGATCTCGCCCAGGATGCGGGCGCCGACCTGGGGACCGATCCCGGGGAAGCTCAGCATGATCGCCGCGTCCGGGTGTGACCGAAAGGCTTCCTCGGTGGCCCGCGCCAGGTCATCGACCGCCTGGCAGGCCGCGTCCAGCTGCAGCAGGGCCTGTGCCTGCTTGCCCATGGCGTCTTCGACGAGGAGCAGCTGTCGTGGAGCTTCCTGGCGGAAGAGCTGCTGGATTCGTTCGGCGTCGGTTTCGATGCCGCGGCGGCGGCCGGCTCGCTTGAGCATGGCGGTCAGCTTCCACATCTGCAGCTTGGCGGCCAGGGCAGGTGTGGGCGCGACGGCGAGGATGCGGCGGGCATCGGGGCGGGTCAGGGTTCCCGGCTTGTCCTTGAACGCCTCGATCATCGCCGGGAAGTACTCCCGCAGCAGGGACCGCAGCTGGTTGGCGACCTGCTGGCGGTTCCAGACCGCGTCCTGCTGTGCGCGGGCCAGAACCGCAACGACCTGGGCCAGGTCAGTGTCGGCGGGCATTGGGCGGTGCACCGGCGCGTCGGTGCGGATGATGTTCGCCAGCACCAGGGCGTCGCCCGGGTCCGACTTCTTGCGGCTGACTCCGTGCCGGTCGCGGTAGCGGGAGGCCGCCATCGGGTTGACCGCGTAGATCTTCCGGGGGCCCTGCCTCAGCGTGGCAACCAGTAGGCCGCGGCTGGTCTCGATGGCCACCGGGATCGGCGTCTCGGCGGTGTCGCCGTGCTCGGCCAGGAGGTCCAGCAGCAGCCGGTAGCCGTCCAGGTCGTCGTTGATCCGGCACTTGGCCAGCAGCTTGCCGGTGTCGTCGACGAGCGCGACGTCGTGGTGTCCCTCCGCCCAGTCGATCCCACAGAACACGTCCATGGATCCCGCCCCTTCTCCGGTGCCGTTCTCGAAGGCGAGCACGCGGGGCCGCACGGCGCACTAATTCCAGGGCTCCAAGGCCCGCCACCTCATCAGCCGTGCGCGGCGCCGCCAAACCGCACGGGCGCACGCCGTGTCCAGAGCTCGAAGCTCGTGAGGAGAAACGCGTCACCGTACGGCAGCTCATCCACCGAGGATCCCGAACCCGACGGGACCACGGGGGCAGAACGTGCGAGGACCGGCTGGCGCCCAGCGCCACCAGTCTTTACAAAGACCTCGCACGGTCGGAGGTGTCGTAGGGGTCACCACGGCACCGACCGGACCACACACGTCCTGCCCTGGGCTGAACAACGCCGCCCCGGCCCCTCAGAGATTCAGGACCTCTAATTACTAACGAATTAGAGGTGTCATCGTCCGTGAGGGGCTTGCCCACTGGGGCTGACCTGCGAGAACGGGCACTGTCCGATTTGCCAGGCTCCCTCCTCCGGTCACACCTTCGGTGCCCCGCCGGATGCAACCGTCCAGGCAACTTTTCAGCCCCCTCCCGGTGCAACCCTCTCCAGGGCGAGCGCGGACTCGAGCCGGTCGAGGCGTTCGTAGAGGGCGCGGACCAGGCGGGCGCGGTTCTGCACACAGCGCACGGTGCCCTTCAGCTTCGCGGACAGCCGGCCTTCCGCCTCGCGCAGGACGACGTCAGCGAGCGCCTGGGGACCACTGTTCTTCGGCAGCTGGTCGGCGCGGCACCGGACATCGGCGGCAACCGCGCGAGCGTGGCCGGTGAGCTGGAGGCCGATCTGCTCGTAGTCGCGTGTCGCGAGCGTGTCCTCGCCGGTCCACGCGAGGACGGCCGTGACGAGGCTCTCGTACGGTTCGCGATCCAGCGGGTGCCCGGCTTCGATCAGGCCGTCGGGGTCGTACAGGACCGTGTGCGTGCTGGGGCGTGCGGTCGGCCCTGCTATTGGGGTGCTGTCGCGAGGGAGGCCGGCGGTCACTGTGGTGTGTCCTCGCTGTCGTCGGCCCGGTCGTCCTGGTCCTGGGTCCGCTGGGCGAGAAAGCGGGCGAAGCCGCGGTTCGCTCGGGCCAGCAGGGCAGGGGAGGGGAGGGAACGCCGTAGGCCGGGGGTTGGAGGCGGCGGCCGTCCGGGGCCGGTGCGGTGGAGCCGGTGTGTGTGCGTGAGGGGGCACCCCTCTTCGGCTGGTGGGACTGTGGCTGCTGCCCATCGTCGGCTACTTCGCTTCGTGGGTCGGTTCGAGCCCCGTGTGGTTGCGGTCCCTGTCGGTCCGGGCGGGGTCGGCAGCGTGGATGAGCTGGCGCAGTGCCCCGTAGTAGACCTCGTGGTCGACGACGGTGGGCAGGATGGTGTCGAGGTGCCCGGTCAGTGCCGGGAATTGCTCGGGGTCGAGTGCGGCCAGCGCGGTCCGGGTGGTGGCTTGTGCGGTTTTCGGGTCGCGGTGGTCGACGAAGCTCGCGCTGCCGAGGGTGAGCAGGTAGAGGCGCCGGTAGGTGGTGATCGCTTCCTGGGGTGTCATGCCGGCGGCGAGGCTGTCGGCGAGCTGTGGTTCCACGAGGCGTTGGAGTAGCTGGGTGCCGAGCCAGGGGCGGCCTCCGCGCAGTGCGACCAGGCCCGGGTGGTCGGTCAGCAGCTCGTAGAGCCTGCGGAAGCGGGTTTCGGTGGAGGTGGCCCAGTCGGTTGCGGGCTCGTGGTCGGGCAGGGAGGCGGCGAGGTGGTCGGCGCACAGATCGAGGAGTCCGGCCAGGTCGGTGCAGCGGCGCTGGAGGGTGGCGTGGGCGATGCCGAGCCGGGCGGCCAGGGTCCGGAAGCTGAGGGCGGCCGATCCTTCCTGGTCCACGATCAGCAGGGCGGTCTCGGCGATGCGTTCGGGGGTCGCGAGGTCCAGGGAAGAGGATTGCCTTGGCATGTGAGCCAGCGTACGGTACAGCGTATCGTCACGGTAGGCTCAACGCTCCTCACTCGGAGGCGACATGCCCCGCACGGTGCTCGATCCCCTGTTCACCGCCACGGACGCCCCGGCCGGCTTCACCGACCGGCACCTGGCCCACCTCGCGTCCGGCACCCTCGCCGCGGTCCGCGTTCCCGGCTTCCTCGACAGGCCGGCATGCGCGAGCGTGCTGTCGGGGCTGGACCGGCTGCCCACCGCCGACTACGACCCGGTCAGGGTGCCGACCCCGATCGTCCGGTTCGGACCGGCCCTCAACGACTACCGCGACCAGGACGGCGCACTGGACGCGAGGCGGTACTGGCACGATGCCGACACCGCCCGGGCGGCCTGGCACCGGGCAGGGATGCGCCCCGACCCGATCGCCGTGTCCCTGGCCCGGCTCGGCTCCGCCTGGGGCGCAGCGGTCACTTCCGCCACCATCGGTGGGCGCGCGGTCTTCGGCGGCACCCTGCGCGAGATCAACGCGGGCGCGCTGGTCCACTACGACTCCATCACCCGGGAGTTCCCGCTCGGGCTCTTCGACCAGGAGGTCGTCGCGCAGCTCGCGTTCAACGTGTGGGTGGCCGTGCCCGGAAGCGGCGGGGCGACGACGGTGTGGCGCCGCCGCTGGGAGCCGGCCGACGAGATGCACCGCGAGGCGTACGGCTACCGGCCCGAGACCGTTGACGGTTTCCAGCAGGTCAGTCTGCGGCCCGCGCTCGGTGACGCGCTGCTGTTCAACCCCGTCAACTTCCACGCGGTGGAACCGAACCCGGGCCGCCGGATCGCGTTCGCCTTCTTCCTCGCCCTCACCACCACCGGGCAGCTCATCGCCTGGTCCTGACCGCCGCACAGTCAAGGGAGTAAACCCCGTGCACCACCTCACCTACGGTGACATCAAGCAGGCCGCCGACCGGATCTCCGGTCGTGTCCGCCCCGTCACGATCGCCCCGGTCGATGCCGGGGCGATCCGCACCGCCCACTGCGACCCCCTGGACGACCGTGAGCCCAAGCCCTGTGAGGTATGGCTGGCGCTGGAGTACATGCAGCACACCGGCTCCTTCAAAGCCCGCGGCGCCCAGAACTTCATCCAGGCCCACCGCGAGGTCGGCACCCTCCCGGAGGCGGGGGTGACCATTGCCTCCGGCGGCAACGCCGGACTCGCGTGCGCGTGGGCGGCCCAGCAGCAGGGCGTGCGGGCCACGGTGTTCCTCCCGGCCACCGCCCCGGCAGTCAAGGTCACCAAGCTCCGCGGCTACGGCGCGGACGTACGCCTGGTGGGCACGGAGTACGCCGAAGCACTCGCCGCCTGCGAAAACTTCACGGCCGCGACCGGTGCACTCCCCTCCCACGCCTACGACCACCCACTGATCGCCGCCGGGGCCGGCACCCTGCTGGAGGAGATCCGCACCCAGATCCCGGGCCTGGACACCGTGGTGGTCGCCGTCGGCGGCGGCGGCCTGTTCGCCGGCATCGCCACCGCCGCCCAGCACCACGGCATCCGCACCGTCGCCGTGGAACCGGAGAACTGCCGCGCCCTGAACGCCGCCCTCGAGGCCGGCCGCCCGGTTGATGTCCCGGTCAACTCGATCGCTGCCGATTCCCTCGGAGCCCGCTGCACCTCCGCCATGGCCCTGCACGCCGCCCAGCAGGACCGCGTCCACTCCGTACTCGTACCGGACAGCGAAATCATCCGCGCCCGCCAAGCACTGTGGGACCACCGCCGCATCGCCGTGGAGCACGGAGCGGCAACCGCACTCGCCGCCCTCACAGCCGCGCCGCACCATGTACCCGACCGCGACCTGCCCACCAGGCCCACCGGGCCGTCCCGCAACTACCGCCCCGCCAACAGCGAGAAAGTCGCCGTCGTCCTCTGCGGAGCCAACACCGACCCCAGCCAGCTCACCCACCAACACCCCGAACACTGACCAGCCGCCCGATCGAGTAGGAGGACCGGGTCGCCCAGCCCTCCTACGGCGGGAAGGTCAGGATCCGGGCCGACCCGAAGGCAGCCACGAC
>NZ_JBSFET010000170.1:0-6288 GCF_053594575.1 Streptomyces sp. NPDC001880 | reverse complement strand
CCCTCGTCGAGTGGCAGGCCGACTGGCTGCGCCGCGGGCTGCCACTGTCCGGCAAGCCCACCAAGTTCCAGGTCCGTGACGGAAGGTTCTGATCCCCGTGTCCCGTACGCCCGTAGCCGCGACCGCGCCTGCACCCGGCCCCGTAGCCGCAACCACTCCCAAACCCGTACCCTCCTCGGCGGCCGCGGCAGCCCCGGCACGCACTCCGATGGACGTGCTCGCCGAGGGAGCCGTCATCCCCGCTCATCCACTCGCCCTCGGCGCCGACCGCAAGCTCGACGAACGCCGGCAACGCGCACTGACCCGTTACTACCTGGCCTCCGGCGCGGGCGGCCTCGCCGTCGCCGTCCACACCACGCAGTTCGAGATCCGCGAACCGGGCATCGGCCTGCTGGCACCGGTCCTCGAACTCGCCGCCGAGACCGTGCGGAACGAGGCCGGCCGTCCGTTCGTCAAGGTCGCCGGCGCCTGCGGCCACACCGCACAGGCCGTCTCCGAAGCCGAGCTCGCGGCCTCCCTCGGCTACGACGCCGTGCTGTTGAGCCCCGCCGTGCCCGGCGCCGACGAGAAGGGGCTGCTGGACCGGGCCCGCGCCGTCGGCGAGGTGCTGCCGGTGATCGGCTTCTACCTCCAGGAGGCCGTCAGCGGCCGTTATCTCTCGCCGTCGTTCTGGAGCTCATTCGCAGACCTGCCGAACACCGCGGCCATCAAGATCGCGCCCTTCGACCGCTACCGCACCGCCGATGTCGTACGGGCCGTGGCGGCCGCCGATCGCTCTGACGAGGTCGCCCTGTACACAGGCAACGACGACGACATCATCGGCGACCTGCTCACCCCGTACGAGACCAAGGGCACTCGGCGGTGGTTCGCCGGCGGGCTGCTCGGCCAGTGGGCCGTTTGGACCGGCTCCGCCGTCACCCTCCTCGACCAGGTCCGGCGGGCACGCGCCGGTGACCACGACGCCATGGTCGGCTGCCTCGCCCGCCGTCCGGAGCTCACCGACGCCAACAGCGCTGTGTTCGACGTGCGCGGCGGATTCCGCGGCTGTATCGCGGGTGTCCATGAAGTGCTGCGCCGCCAGGGTCTGTTGGAGGGCATCTGGTGTCTCGATCCGAAGGAGGTCTTGTCTCCCGGCCAGGCCGAAGAGATCACCCGGGTCGCCACGGCCTATCCCTGGCTCACCGACGACGACTTCGTCGCGGAGCACGTCGATGACTGGCTCTCCTGAACCGGGGGCGGCCCGCCTGCCGCGGGTCGTCGTCGCCGTACCCCCGCACCTTCGTGAGCAGTTCTTCACCCCCGCGGTGTGGCAGAGCCTCTGCGCCGCGGCGCAGCCGGCCGTCCTCGACGAGCACACCGACCGGGACGCACTCGGTGCGGCGCTGCCCGGTGCCTGTGCCCTGATCACCGCTTGGGGCACGCCCCGCCTCAGCGAGGAACTCCTCGACGTCGCTGACCGACTGGCGATCGTCGCCCACACCGGATCGGCGGTCGCCCCGTACGTCACCGAGGAAGTCTTCCGGCGTGGGATCCTCGTCACCCAGGCCGGTGACGAGATGGCCCGCCCGGTCGCCGAGGTGGCCCTCGCGTTCACCCTCGCCCTGCTGCACCGCATCCACCGCTTCGACCACGCGCTGCGCGGCGGAGCCGACTGGGACGAGGCCAGCCAGGCCCCGCCGCGGCACGAGATCCAGGGCTGTGCGATCGGCGTCATCGGAGCGTCCCGCACCGGTCGTGCGTACATCGAGCTGGCGAGGGCACTGGGGGCACAGGTCGCGGTCACCGACCCGTATCTGACGGCCGAGGACGCACAGCGGCTCGCGGTACGGGTGGTGCCGCTGGACGAACTGCTCCGTGGCAGCCGGATCGTCGCCGTGCACGCCCCTGCCACCGCCGAGACCCGGCGCATGCTGGGTGCGCGCGAACTGGCGCTGATGCCCGACGGCGCCGGTCTGGTCAACACCGCCCGTTCCTGGCTCGTCGACGAGGACGCGCTTCTGGCGGAGGTGTCGGCGGGCCGGCTGGACGCTGCGATCGACGTCTTCGACACCGAACCACTGCCGGTCCGCCACCTGTTCCGGAAACTGCCGAACGTTCTGCTGACCCCGCACCAGGCGGCGGGCACCGCCGAGTGCCGTCAGCGGCTCGGCGCAAGTGCCGTGGAGGAGGTGCTGCGGTTCCTGCGCGGCGAGCCACCATTGCACTTCGTGGGGCCGGACGCACTGGCTCGCGTCCTTTGATCACTCGATCGCAACCACACCGGGCCCCAGAGGTCGACCAGTTGTTCCTCGGCGTCGAAGGCCCCTCTGTTGCCTTCGGGGTCGAGGAATTCCTGGAGGTCGTAGACGATGCGTGGGGCGGCGCATGAGCTGATCGAGGGCTTCGGCGAGGTCCGCCTCGTACTGGCCGTGGTCCGTACGATGGGAGGTGATGGATACGGTGCCGCGTTCAGTGATGGCCTGCCACCGCACCGGCAAGATCGGCTACCCGACTTGGCGGCACACCATTGTGGGAAGCTCACGTCCGCCGCGCCCGAAGGCTGTCCGGGCTCGCCAAGTACCTTCTGGTGCAGGCGTGTTGGAATGCCTTTATGGTCATTCCCGCTGACGGAACCACACGCCTGAGCCCGGACGAGTTCGCGCACCGCCTGCGTGCCGAGATCGAGCGTCTGAGAGACGAGGCGACGCGCCAGAGGAAAATCGCCCACCGCCGGGCCGAGTTCTGGGCCAAGACGGATATCGCCCTCGGTTTCCCCGCGGCCCTGCTCGCGGGCACGGCGGGAGCGGCAGGACTGGCCTCGGCGGAGGTGCGCTTTTCTGCCGCCCTCGCCGCTCTGGCCTCTGCCGGGTTCGCGGCGGGAGCGGGCTTCCTGCGCAGCGACACCAGGTGCCGCGCCAACAAACGCGCCCGGCACGCATGGGCCTCGGTCGAGGCCAGGGCCATGGTGGCACTGATCCAGGAGCACGTGACCCACGAGGACCTAGGCGACCTGCTGGAATGCCGTCAGGCTGCGCTGGCGGCCTACGACGGCGAGGAGCTCCAGCCTGGGTCGTCGTGATCCGCTGCTTCCGCACCGACATGCCGATGCACCGGCCTCTGCCCGACGACAGCGCCCTGGCCCAGGCCGTCGCCGTCCTTGCCCGCGCCCACCAGGACGCGGTCCGGAATCGGCAGCAGATCGCCAACCGGTGCCAACGTCCACCACCGGCGACGCTCGCTGCTTCGGCGACAGCAGGCCAGGCTCATTCGATGACGCCGGCCACCGCTCTGTCGGCAATGGCATCGCTGGGCTCTCGTCTTGGCGTCGCTTCCACCACATCTGGCACCCCCCACCCTCTCTGTGATCGAGAGCTTTCGAACGTGGTGGTTCGAGATGGAGTAGGAGGTCGGAGGGCGGTACTGGATGGAGAAGTGTGTTACTTCCTTGACACACTTCAATCTGTCGAGGCAGTGTGTCACGTAGTTGATACACATCGTGGGAGAGAACGGGGTCGGCCATGTCTGCTGCCGCAGGAACGGAAAGAGCGTGGCGGGCGAGGCTCGATACTCCCGTGCGATGGGCCGGTGCGGCGACCGGTCTGACTGTCAACGCCCTGGTCTCCTTCAGCCCCGAGTCCGATGTGGATCTGCTGTACGGGTTCGCCGTATTCGGTCTGTGTGTCATGGGCGGCGTGTTCGCGGCAGATCTAATCGCGCGCCCGCGTTCTGGCCGGCTACGAGTAGCCGAAGTGACACCGCGCCGGATCCGGGACTATCTGCCCCGCTTCCTGGCTGCTGCACTGGCCATGCAGGCTGTTGTCCTGCTGGCCCTCCTGATCGTCGCCGCCACAACGGGCTCGGCAGACGCCGACGGCCGTTCAGGACGTGCTCTGTCCGTCGCGTGCCCTGAGGGCACCCAGTTGCTCTCGCCCTGGCCAGGCCCCTATTACGCCTGGCCGGCACTTGGCGGTCTCGCCCTCGGCACCGTCGCCTGCGCATTGCTTCTGCGCCGTGTCACCGCGCGGTGCGGGAGCGACGATCAACGCCGCACGAGCGTCCGGGCGGCGGTCGGCGCATGGGGCGTGCTGGTGACCGCCCCTCTTTTCGCCGTATCTTTGACGATGGGCGTTGTGGTGCTGAGCATGTCCTGCGCGGGCGGGATGAAGGACGTGGCCCTGTGGGGGCTGGCTGTCACGGCCCTCACTGCCGCACTGACCGCGTGTCACTGCCTGGGCGTCCTGTTGCTGCCGCAGGCATACATCAAGGCTCGGCCATGACAACAAATCGCATCAACATCAGCGTCAACCACTCTTCCCCCGTCCCACCGTACGAGCAACTCCGCGCACAACTAACCGATTTGATCTCCATCGGTCGGCTGAATCACGGGGACAGACTGCCGTCCGTGCGCCAGCTTGCCTCCGACCTCGGGCTGGCCAAGAACACCGTTGTGCGGGCATACCGCGAACTGGAGACCGGGGGCCTGGTCAAGAGCCGCCGCGGCTCCGGTACCCAGGTTGTCGCCCCTGCGGCCACTGCCGACGTCAAAGCGAAACTCGCGGAACACGCAAGCAGTTACGCGGCCGCAGCCAGGCAACTCAATGCAACTGACGAGGAAACCCTCGCGGCAATCCGGCACGCTCTCGCATGCCGCGACACACCGTGACCCCCCGGAGAGCACGGGACTGAGGTTCCGGACAACCGTACGCAAAGAGATCAGCATGGGCACCTGGGATACGGCCCCTTCGACAACGATGAACGTCCGTGCGCGGGGCGTGCTGCCGCTCAGACGGCGGGCTGCTGGGGCGTCCACGTCCGAAGCGGCCGTGGACTGGCGCCCGTCTCGGGCGGACCCTGGTACCTCGGAAGCTTCCCGGACCTGTCGGCCTGCGCCGACGCCGTTGATCAGCCAAGGACTGCTCATGATCCTCGACCCTGACGCGGCGCTCGAAGCCGTCGGATCAAGCCTGCAGGACCTGCCGTTCCCGTGGAGCGGGGATCCTGTCGAAATCGTCGGCTGGGGCTTCTCGAACGTCGTGCTCCGGGTTGGCACCGACGTCCTCATCAGGGTGCCGCGCACTCCGGAGGCCAAGGACAGGAGCAAGCACACTGCCGAGGTCCTGCGGCGACTGCCGCCCCTGCCGCTGGCCGTCCCCGAGGTGCTCGGAATGCTTCCGGCCGGGTCGCGGCTGCCCTTCGGCGCCGTGCTTCTCAGGAGGCTGCCAGGCGCTGTCGTGGACGACGACGTCGCTCGCGCGGATCGTGAAGCGTTCACCGGCGACCTGACCGCTTTCGTCTCGGCGCTGCACAACTGCGGCGACGAACCGTTGCTGGGCGTCCTCGGGGCGGACGGGGCCGGACAGGCGATCGACGCCCTCGATGCCGAGACGGCCGCAGCCGTCGCGGACCGGCTGGCCGGTCGCGAGCGGCAGGTGTTCGAACGATGGGCCACAGCCTATCGACGGTGGCTCGCCGGTGCCGAGGTCGTGCCGGTCCACGGCGATGTCTGGCCCGGCAACCTCCTGCACACCTCCGGGAGGCTGTCCGGCGTCCTGGACTGGGACGAGGCGAGGATCGGCCCGCGGGCGGTCGATCTGTGCGGCGTCTGGTACCTGGGCCGCGACTTCGCCGAGGAGATGATGAGTGCCTACGCGGCCCGGAACTCCTGTGACTACGAGGTCTTGCACAAAGAGACCAGGCTCGCCGGAGTCCGACGTGAACTGCGGGGCGTCACCTGGTCCTTACGCCACGACGACCCCGAGGAACTCGAGGAGTCCCTGGACAAGGTGCGGCGGTCCCTGCACGAGTTCCAGCTCCCGCCCGCCTGACACGGCCGTCGCCCGCCTTTCTGCTCGCGGCCTTCACCGGAGCGCCGACACCGGATCTACGAAACGGAGACTTTTGTGAGTGTCGCGATCTGCGACTTCCCGAGCCGATAAGGATTTCCTCCTCCTGGCTACGGCGGCATCGAGCGCTGGCTGTGGGTCGTCGCCGCAGGAGCTCGCCAGGCCGGAGCCGACATCCATCTGCTCGGCACCCAGTGGAACGTCGATGCGGGCGGCGGTTGGAACGTCCGGCCCGTTCGCCTCCAGGACCTCTCACCGGGCTCGGCCGAACTGGCCGCGATCCGTGCGCAGCGCTACGACCTGATGATCACGATCCACAAGTACCCATCGAACCCCGAGTGGCGCCGCGCGTGGGAGTCGGTCGGCTGTGACTAAGGGCTTGCAGATCATTAACACGTCGTCTTGATCTTGTTGCAGGGCTCGCTGGTTTGGGTGAGGACTCGAGCCTGGAGGGCCGCGAGGACGA
>NZ_JBSFET010000169.1:0-6372 GCF_053594575.1 Streptomyces sp. NPDC001880 | reverse complement strand
CCAGGGCTACTGCATCGCACTCGCCCTGCTCGGCACCACCGAGGACGCGGCCTTGCTCACCACCTACCTGGACCACTACCTCCGGCAGCCCGAGTACGGACCTCAAGGAGGTGCGGGGGGTCGACTTCCTCTTCGAGAACACCACCGAGGACTGGGACCTCAAGCGCCCTCTCTACGGCGAACTCGACTCCCTGTGCGCCCCCGACGTCCCCTTCGGCGTCAACACCTCCGCGATCCCCATCACGCGGGTCGCCTCCGCCACCGGGCGGCCCGACCGGGTGATCGGTACGCACTTCATGAACCCGGCGCCCACCAAACCCACCGTCGAGCTGATCCGCGGTCACCACACGTCCGACGAGACCCTGGCGCGCACCCAGGACCTCCTGGACCGCGCGGGCAAACGGCACATCGTGGTCGGGGACTCACCGGGCTTCGTGACCAACCGGGTCCTGATGCTCACGCTCAACGAGGCGAGCTTTCTGCTTCACGAAGGCGTCTCCGGGGCAGCCGAGATCGACCGCCTGTTCAGGGAGTGCTTCGGGCACGCCATGGGGCCGCTGGAGACCGCCGACCTCATCGGGCTCGACACGGTGCTGCTCTCGCTCGACGTCCTGTGCGACAGCTTCGACGACCCCAAGTACCGACCGTGCCCGCTGCTGCGCAAGCTGGTCGACGCGGGGCTCCTCGGCAGGAAGACGGGCCAGGGCTTCCACCGCTACGACACCCACCAGACCCACGAGTCCGACGAGTCGGGAGAGCGACGGCGTGACTGAGGACGACAAGCATCTGATCCGTGCGTTCATCGGCGCACACGTCGGTGAGGAGTCCGTGGACGACGACGTGGACCTCTTCGCGAGCGGATACGCAACATCGCTCTTCGCCGTCCAGCTCGTCATGTGGGTCGAGCAGGTCTTCGATCTGGTAGTGGCCGGCGAGGACCTCGACTTTGCGAACTTCTCGTCGGTCGACGCCGTCGCGGCCTTCGTGGACGGCAAGCGCACTTCCGTCGGAGGTGGGGCGTGGACTTCGAACTGAGTCCGGAGCAGCGACGGTTGCGCAAGGACGTCATCGCCTTCGCCGAGCGGGAGCTCGGCATGAATGCCCTGGACGACGACCGCGATGCCCATTTCCCGTGCGCCGACTGGGAGCGGTGCGCGTCGTTCGGCGTGCTCGGCTGGCCAGTGCCCGAGCAGTACGGCGGCGGCGGCCTCGACCCGCTGACCACGATGGTCGCCCTGGAGGCGCTCGGCTACGGATGCCGGGACAACGGCCTCGTCTTCGCTGTCAGCAATCACCTGTGGGCCTGCACCATTCATCTGCTGCTGCACGGCAGCGACCAGGTGAAGCGCGCCTACCTGCCGTACTTGTGCGCCGGTACCCTCATCGGAGCCCAGGCACTCTCCGAACCCGAAGCCGGCTCCGACCTGCTCGGCATCACCACCGCGGCGCGTCGCGACGGCGACGTGTACCGGCTCGACGGCACCAAGTGCTTCATCAGCAACGGACCGGTGGCCGACGTCTTCGTCGTCCTCGCCCGCACCGGCGACGAGGGCAGGAAGCAGAACCAGCTCACCGCGTTCGTCGTCACCGCCGACCTGCCCGGCGTCGTCAAGAAGGCCGAACTGCCGAAGATGGGCCTGCGGTCCACCCCGATGGGCGTGATCGATTTCGACGGTACGCCGGTGCCCGCCGCAAACGTCCTCGGCCGGGAGGGCGGCGGCTACGGCGTCTTCACCTCGTCCATCGAGTGGGAGCGTTCCTTCATGTTCGCTCCGCAGGTCGGCGCCATGGAACGGCTCCTCGACGCTTCCGTGCGGCACGCCAACTCCCGTGAACAGTTCGGGCGTTCGATCGGAAACTTCCAGGCCGTCTCCCACGAGATAGCCGACATGAAGATCCGTCTCGAACTGGCGCGGATGCTCCTCTACCGAGTCGGCTGGCTGAAGCGCGAGGGCCGGTTCGCGCTCCTGGAGGCCACCATGGCCAAGATCTTTGTCAGCGAGAGCCTGGTGCGGACCGCGATGGCGGCCGTCGAGGTGCGCGGCGCCCGCGGCTACCTCACCGACGAGGGCATAGAGCGGGAACTGCGCGACGCGCTCGCCGGACCCATCTACGCCGGGACCAACGCCGTGCAGCGCGGCATTCTCGGCGAACTCCTCGGAGTACGCGGCGCATTGTCGACCGGGGAGCCGCGATGACCCTGATATCGCTCGACGCCCCCGTCCCCGCAGCACTCGCCGACGAACTGGCCAAGCGGGTCTACTTCATCTCCGACCGCATCACCGACTTCGCCCTGATCCGCTCCGGGGAAACGATCACCGCGGTCGACGTCACCACCCAGGATGCGGCGGCGACCGACTTCGAGGCACTCACTCGCAAGCTGCACCTGGTCGTCGTCAACGATGTCCTGAGCCAGCGTCACGTGCAGCCCAAGGTGGTGTGGCGCTCGGCCGGGAGCGGCGCGGTCCGGGACGTCTTCCCCGAACTCCTGGCGCGAGGCGTCGCCGCCGAACTGGGCGAGGGGCAGATCGCACTCGGCGAACCCGTCCTGTCCCTGATGGATCACCTCGACGCCGGGATACGCACCCTGGTCCTGGACGAGTTCGACGCCCACGAGTTCCGCTACCCGACCCTGATGCCGGCCCCCGCACTTCGCCGCACCGGCTACTTCGAGTCCTTTCCGCAACTCCTCATGCTGG
The DNA here is from genome assembly GCF_053594575.1 of Streptomyces sp. NPDC001880. Lineage (NCBI taxonomy): Bacteria > Bacillati > Actinomycetota > Actinomycetes > Kitasatosporales > Streptomycetaceae > Streptomyces > Streptomyces sp. NPDC001880. Next base: position 3,673 of record NZ_JBSFET010000169.1, on the reverse strand, counting down.
TCTCGCGATTGCACGGTGACGTCGACACCTACCGCGCCTTCCTGTCCACGCTGACCGGCGGCGACAGTGATGGGGACGACGGCGGCGAACTCGCCGAGGCCCTGCGCGATCACACCGGCGACATCGACCACGCCCTGCCGCCCACCATGTGCTTCCACACCTTCCACCAGTACGCCGACGGTCCACCGCCCGCCCCGGACACGGTGGTGACGTCCCGCGGCAAGGCGTTCCGGTACGAGTCCCGCTACCACCGCTCCCTGGAACGGCTCTGGGACTTCACCATCCGTGAGATCGTCTTCCTCGGCACCCCCGACTTCGTCCTCACCTCCCGCGCCAGGCTGATGGAACGCGCCTACGCCCTGACGGAGTCACTCGGACTCGGCGGCCGGTGCGAGGTCGCCGGCGACCCGTTCTTCCTCAACGAGTCCGCGGCCGTCCGCGCCTGGTCCCAGCGGCTTCTGGAGATGAAGTACGAACTCCGGCTGCCCCTGGACGACGAGCGGGACGTGGCCGTCGCTTCCTTCAACTACCACGAGCAGTTCTTCGGGAAGTCATTCGGCATCCGTGACGCGGGCGAGCGGCCCGTGTTCACCGGCTGCGCCGGTTTCGGTCTCGAACGCCTCACCTACGCCTTCCTCTGCCGGCACGGTGCCGACCCCGCACAATGGCCCGCCCACGTGCGCGAGGCGGTGGCCCGATGAGCGGACCGCCCCGCCTGCTGACTCTCAGCGCTTCGACACCGGACGCCCTTGAGCGAGCCAGCGACGCACTCGCCGACCAGCTCCACACCCTGGACGACGGCGCCGCCGCCCCGGCACCGGACCTTCCCGAGGCCACGGCGCCCCCAGGAACCGTACGCCGCGTGCTCGTCGCCACTTCGGCGGCCGACGCGGCACGGTGGCTGCGCCGCCGCGACCCCCGCCGGGTCTTCACCGCGGGCCCTGGAGTCTGCGCCTCCCGCGTCTTCCTGTTTTCCGGGGTCGGCGACCAGTACCCGGGCCTGAGCGCCGGCCTGTACCGGTATGTACCTGCCTTCCGCCGCGAACTCGACCGCTGTCTGCGCCTGCTCGCCACCGACCACGACCTCGACCTGCGCACCGTGCTCTTCCCACCGGAGACCGACACGGCGGCCGACTGCGCACGCCCCGGCCTCGCGGCCCTCTTCGAGCGGCGCGAGAAGCCCCAGGAGATCCACCGCACGGTCGTCGCCCAGCCGCTGCTGTTCGCGATGCAGTACGCACTGTCGAAGGCCCTGTCGGACCTCGGCGCCGAGCCGACCGCGCTGGCCGGGTACAGCGTCGGCGAGTACGTCGCCGCCTGCGTCGCCGGGGTCTTCTCCCTTCAGGACGCGCTGTGCCTGGTCGCAAACCGCGCTCGGCTCGTGGAGGCGCTGCCAGAGGGCGCGATGCTCGCCGTCACGGCCGGGGCCGACGAGGTCACCCCACACCTCGCGCCCAACGTGTCGCTCGCCGCGCTCAACAGCCCCGAGCAGACGGTGCTCTCCGGTCCAGTCGAGGCCGTGGAGGAGAGCGCGCAGACCCTTGCCGCGCACGGTGTGGCCTGCCGCCGCCTCGCGGCCACCCACGCCTTCCATTCCACGATGACCCGGCCACTGACCGAACCCCTCGAAGCCCTCCTCGCGACGATGCCGATCGCGGCCCCCCGCCTGCCCGTACTCTCCAACACCACCGGCACCTGGCTGCGCGCCGACGAGGCCACGGACCCCGGCCACTGGGCCCGGCAGTTGAGCGGCACCATCCGGTTCGCCGACCAGCTGGCCGAGGTATGGCGGCTGCCCGACCCGATGCTGGTCGAGCTGGGCCCGGGCCAGGCGCTCTCCCGCCTCGCGCTCGCCCATCCGGGGCGCCCCGCGGACGCCGCCGCCCGGGTGGTGCAGACGATGCCGGGCCAGTTCGAGAGCCGCACCGAACGCGAACTGCTGCTCGGCGCGGCGGGCCGGCTGTGGGCAGCCGGAGTCGAGATCGACTGGAGTGCCGTGCGATGGGAGTGAACGACATCGCGCCGCCCGAAGCAGAGGGGAACGTGCCAGTGAGCGGTCGGACCAAACGCACCGAAGGAACAGCGCCCGCGTTCCGCACCGGCCCCCACCCGGAGCCCGTTCCGCTGTCGTGCTCGCAGGAGCGACTGTGGTTCCTGCTGCACCTCAACCAGGGCATGCGCGCCTATCAGTTCCAGGCGACCCTCGACCTCACCGGAACGCTCGATGCCGCCGCCCTGGCGAAAGCACTCACCGAGGTGGTCAGGCGCCACGAGGTCTACCGCACGACCTTCGCCGACGGCCGCGAAGGACCGCAGCAGATCGTCCACCCGCCGTTCCCCGTCGAGCTGCCCGTCGAGGACCTGAGCGACGCCGCCGACCCCGAGGAGGCCGCCCGTGCGGCGGTGCGCGAGGCCGTCCGCGTCGCCATCCCCTTCGACCGGCTCCCGCTGGTCAACTGGCGGCTGCTGCGCACGGCGCCCGACCGGCACGTCCTGCTCCACCTCGAACACCACCTGATCCACGACGGCTGGGGCTTCAACGTCTTCGTCGAGGAACTGTGCTCCCTGTACCGGGCCTACGCGCAGGGTCTGCCGTCACCGCTGTCCGACCCCGCACTCCAGTTCGCCGACTACGCGGTCTGGCAGCGCGAGTGGCTCCGGTCGACGGACGCCGAGCGACAACTGGCGTACTGGACACGCCAACTCGACGGCGTGCCACCCTACTTCGACCTTCCCACCGACCGGCCGCGCACCGCGCGTCGCCGTTTCACCGGCAACACCCTGCGCGTCACCGTCCCGGCCCGTGTCGCCGACCGGGTCCGTGACCTCGCCAGGCGCGAACGTGTCTCCCTGTTCACGGTGATGCTCGCCTCGTTCCAGGTCCTGCTGCACGGCTGGTCCGGCAAGAACGACTTCTGTCTCGGGACCGGCATCGCGGGCCGCGGCCGCCCCGAGACCGAGAACCTCCTCGGCATGCTCGTGAACACCGTTGCGCTCCGGGCCGACCTCCGCGACGCCTCCACCTTCCAGGAACTGCTCACACGCGTTCGCACGACCACACTCGGCGCGGTCCAGCACCAGGAACTCCCCTTCGACCGGGTGGTCACCGCGCTGCGTCCGCCTCGTATCCCGGGCCGACAGCCTCTGTCCGAGGTCGCTTTCGCCTTCCACGACTCGCCCCTGGGCGCCGTGACGATGCCAGGACTCGAAGTCGCGGTGACCGTCGGCGTCACCAACGGCAGCGCCAAGTTCGACCTCAGCGTCGTCGCCATCCCCCGTGCCGAGCAGGCGATCGGCAGGGACGACAGCGCGGAGAGGGACATCGAGCTCATCTGGGAGTACGACCACGAGCTGTTCGACGCCGAGACCGTCGCGCGGGCGGCCCGCCGCTACGAGGGCCTCCTGGCCGCCGTGGCCGCCGATCCGCACCAGTGCCTCGCCACCCTGATCACGCCACTGGAGAAACGATGACCGAGGACGACACTCTGCGCGCGGTGCGTGACGCCTGGGCCGGAACCCTGGCGGTCGACCCCGACGACATACCGGTCGACGTGGGCTTCTTCGAGGCCGGCGGCAACTCGCTGCTCCTGGTGATTCTCTCCGAGCAGCTCGCGGACGTCGCCGGGCGCCCGTTGCCCGTCGCGGACCTCTTCCAGCACCCGACCGTGCGCGC
>NZ_JBSFET010000168.1:0-6396 GCF_053594575.1 Streptomyces sp. NPDC001880 | reverse complement strand
GCCCTTCGCGGGCCTGAGAGCGCTTTGACCTGGGGCTCTGTTGGGGCGGAGCCTTCGGCAGTCGTGTTGATCATTGACTGTCTGGAGGTCCGGGGTGCCGGTCGAGTTTCTGACGGATTCGCAGGCTGCGGCATACGCGGCGTACGACGGGGCGCCGTCGCGTACGGAGTTGGAGCGGTTCTTCTTCCTGGACGACGCGGATCGGGCGCTGATCGAGCCGAAGCGGTGGGCGTACAACCGGCTGGGTTTCGCGGCCCAGCTGACGACTGCGCGGTATCTCGGGGTGTTCCTCGACGACCCAACCGACGTGCCGGCGGAGGTCGCCGACTATCTCGCCGAGCAGCTTGGCATCGCGGACGCGTCGGTGCTGAAGACGTACGGCGATCGGGAGAACACCCGGCTCGATCACGTTCGTGAGCTGCGGCGCGTTCTGGAGTACACGGAGTTCGCCGAGGCGGAGGCGGAGCTGCGGGTGTGGGTGGACGCGCGGGCCTGGACGACCGGGGAGGGCCCGAAGGCGCTGTTCGATGCGTCGGTGGGGTGGCTGCGGGAGCGTCGGGTGCTGCTGCCCGGGGTGACGACGCTGGCCCGGCTGGTGACCTCGTTGCGGGAGGCGGCGAACCAGCGGCTGTGGGACACCCTCTACGGGCTGCTGAGCACTGGTCAGCGGGCTGTGCTGGACTCGCTGCTGACGGTGCCGCCGGGGCCCGGGTGTCGGAGCTGGACCGGCTGCGGCGGGGCCCGGTCCGGATCTCCGGGCCCCAGTTGAAATGGGCACTCGCGCGGGCGGCGGAGATCGCCGACTTCGGTATGGCCGAGGTGGACGTGTCCGCCACCGCCGCGGCGGCTGGCGGAGCTGTCGCGGTACGGGGTGGACGGCAAGGCGTCGCTGCTGCGTCGGCACGGCTCCTCGCGGCGCCTGGCCACGCTACTGGCCACCGCGGTCTATCTGGCGACCCGCGCGGTCGACGACGCCCTGGACCTGTTGGAGGTGCTGATCGCGACGAAGCTGCTGGCCAGGGCGGAGCGGGAGACTGCGAAGGAGAAGCTGAAGACGCTGCCGAGGGTGGAGCGGGCCGGCGCGAAGCTGGCCGCCGCGTTCCAGGTCGTGTTCGACACCACGAGCGAGCAGGTCGACACCGACAGCGGGGAGATCACCCCACCGAAGGTGGAGACCCTGGAGGCGATGTGGGCGGAGATCGAGCAGGTCGTGCCGCGTGACGAGCTGGCCGCCGCGCTTGCCGCGCTGTTCGAGCTGACCCCGCCGCTCGACTCCGATGCGGACGAGGCATGGCGGAGCCAGCTCTTGACCAGGTTCGGTACCGTACGGCCGTTCCTGGGGCTCCTGGTCCAGGTCGTCGACTTCGGGGCGACGCCGGAGGGCCTGCCGGTCCTGAGGGCGCTGAAGACCCTGCCGGACCTGATGGGCAGGAAGAAGGTCGGCCCTGCCGAGATCGACACCGGCCTGCTCACCGGGTCGTGGCGGCGCCTGGTGCTGTCGGCGCCGCACCTGGAGCCGGGCACGGTGGACTGGAAGGCGTACGCGTTCTGCGTGCTGGAGCAGCTGCACCGGATGCTGCGCCGGCGGGAGGTGTTCGCGAAGAACTCCTCCAAGTGGGGCGACCCGCGGGCGAAGCTGTTGGACGGAGCGGCGTGGGAGCAGGCCAAGCCCACCGTGCTGGCTTCGCTCAATCTGCCTGCTGAGGCGGGCGAGCACCTGGCGGCGCGGGCTGCGCTGCTGGACGGCACCTACCGTGAGGTCGCCGGGCGGGTGCCGGCGAACTCCCAGATCGTGTTCGACGACGACGGACGGCTGCACTTCGCCGCTCTGGAGCCGGAGCCCGAACCGGCCTCGCTGCGCGACCTGCGGGAGGCTGTGGAGGCGATGCTGCCCCGGGTCGACCTGCCGGAGGTCCTGCTGGAGGTGTTCTCGTGGACCGGTGCCGACCAGGCGTTCACGTCCGTCACCGGCGGCGAGGCGAGGCTGAAGGACCTGAACGTGACGATCGCCGCGCTGCTGGTGGCGCACGCGTGCAACGTTGGCTACACCCCGGTCATCGGCTCTGCGGACGCGCTGAAGTACGGGCGCCTGTCGCACGTCGACCAGACCTATCTGCGCCTGGCGACGTACCGTGCCGCGAACGCGGCGCTGATCGACTACCAGGCATCGATCCCGCTTGCGCAGGCGTGGGGCGGCGGGCTGGTGGCCTCCGTGGACGGCATGCGGTTCGTCGTGCCGGTGCCGAGCGTGTACGCGCGGCCGAACCCGAAGTACTTCGGACGCCGGGGCGGCGCCACCTGGCTCAACATGATCAATGACCAGGCTGCGGGGCTGGGCGGGAAGGTGGTGGCCGGCACCCCGCGCGACTCCCTGTACGTGCTGGACGTGCTCTACGACCGCGACGGCGGCAAGCGCCCCGAGACGATCGTCACCGACACCGCCTCCTACAGCGACATCGTCTTCGGACTGCTCACCCTCGCCGGGTTCGCGTACGCGCCGCAGCTCGCCGACCTGCCCGACCAGAAGATGTGGCGCATCGACCGCAGCGCCGACTACGGCGCCTTCCAGGACGCGGCCCGCGACCGGGTCGACCTCGCCCGCATCGAGCGGCACTGGGAGGACATCCTCCGGATCATCGGTTCCATCCACACCGGCGCGGTGCGCGCGTACGACGTAATCCGGATGCTGTCGCGCGACGGGCGCCCCACCCCGCTCGGCGACGCGATCGCCCACTACGGGCGGATCGCCAAGACCCTGCACATCTTGCGTCTGGCCGACGAACCCGGCTACCGCCGCCAGATCAAGGTGCAGGCCAACCTCCAGGAGGGCCGCCACTCCCTCGCCCGGAAGATCTTCCACGGCCGCTCGGGACAGCTCTACCAGCGCTACCAGGACGGCATGGAAGACCAGCTCGGCGCGCTCGGCCTGGTCCTCAACGCCCTCGTGCTGTTCACGACGCGGTACACGGACGCCGCGGTAAACCAGCTGCGCGCGGACGGCTTCGACGTCCGCGACGAGGACGTGGCCCGCCTCTCGCCATTCGTGCGGCACCACATCAACATGCTCGGCCGCTACTCCTTCCAGCTCCCCGACCTGCCCGGAGGCCTGCGACCACTGCGTGATCCGGATGTCGTGGACGGCGAGTGACCGCCGCTCATCGGGAGACGCCGACCAGCCCCTGCTGCGGGCTGGTCGGCGGGGCTGCGGTTGGGTTGCTTAGATGGTCACGCCTGGCCGCTGCCGGGGCAGTTCGGCGTGCCGCACCGCGTCGGAGGCCAGGGCGATGGCCACGCCCAGGCTGGCGAAGATGCCGCAGGCGACGAACACCGGGGCGGCGCCCCAGGCTCCGATGGCGGCACCGACCAGCGGATAGCTGAGGGGGGCGAGACCGACCATGGTGAGCATGACGACGGAGGTGACCCGGCCGAGATAGGCCGGGTCCGCCGCAGTCTGTATGAGGGCGTTGTCCAGGCTGCCGAAGACGCCCGCACACAGTCCGATGACCGCGGCCAGCACCGCGGCGAGCCACAGGGTCGGCACCAGAGCGATCGTGGCCGCGCCTGCGCAGCCCACGAGCAGCGTGCCGGCCATCGTCAGGCCGGCACGCGGCAGCCAACCGGCGATCGCGAGCAGCGCGGCGCTGGCCGCAGCTCCTGCGCCGAAGCTGCTGACGATCCAGCCGTAGCCGGAAGGACCCCAGCCGCGTTCGGCGTTGAGGAGCACCATGCCGACGTTGAGGGTGCCGGTGAGGCCGAGTTCGCAGATGGCGCCGGCGGCGACGAGCGGGCCGATGAGCCGGTGGCGGCGGATGTAGCGCAGGCCGTCGAGCAGGTCCTGCCGCGCTGTGCCGGGCTCCGGCCGCTCCGCGTCGGGCGCCCCGAGGGGCCGTATCCGTATCGTCAGCAAGAGTGGCAGGGACAGGGCGATGAGCAGTCCGGCGACGGTGAAGGCGGCTGCGGGTCCGCCCAGTCCCATGGCCAGGCCGCCGATCGGCGGGCCCGCGATCTGGCTGAGGCGCATCGACAGCGAGCGCATGCCGGTGACCCGGGCCAGCTGGTCAGGGGCGGTGATCCGGGGCGGGAGAGCACCGACAGCGGGTACGAACAGTGCGTCGACGGCGCCGAAGACGAGCGCCACCGTGACCAGGATCCACAAGGCCGGAGCCGTCAGTGCGATACCGGCGGCCACGGCCAGGATGAGGAGGCAGCGCAGCATGTCACTGCCGAGAATCACCCGGCGGGGGTCGAACCGGTCGGCCACCACGCCCCCACCGAGCATGAGTAACGCTCGTGGTACTGCCCCGGCGGCCATGACGAGGCCGACTTCGGTAGGACCGGCGACCTTCTGGGCGGACCAGGCCAGGGCGACGAAGTACACGCTGTCGCCAATGAGGGAGACGGTGTAGGCGGTGAGCCAGCGCAACACGTTGCCGTCGCGGTGGGCCGGTGTCGCGGCGTGTTCGGGCAGGACTGTCTCTGGGGTGGCCATGGTGGGCTCCAGTACGTCGGGAATTCGGCTGAGTCAGGGCCGGAAGGGAAAGCCGTAGAGGTGCACAGACACGTGCTCGCGGTCCTCGGTGTCGTCGGCCGCCTTGGCGGCCTTGCCCCGCTCCCGCCAGCGCCGGGCCAGCGCCTCAAGCTCATCGCTCATCTCGGCGAGTTCGGCCGGGGTGAGGTCGAGCAGCCACTCGGAGCTGAAGGACGCGTCGGTCCACGCTTTCCCCCAGGCGGACTTCTGGTCGAGGTACGTGCGGTACTGGGCGACGCGGGTGTCGAAGATCCCTCGGGTCACCGCGCCGACGGCGGCGGCTCCCTCGGGCGTGTCCGCGAAGTCCGAGTCACGGAAGCCCCAGCCCTCTTCGGATGCCACCTGCCACCAGCGCTCGCGGCCGTCGGTGCCCTGGCCACTACTCGCCTGGGTCACGAAGCCGTGCTCGGCCAGCTTGCGCAAGTGGTAGCTGACCAGCGAGGGCGTTTCGTCGACATGCTCGGCGAGCTGAGAGGCGGTCGCGGTGCCCGCGGCGTACAGCAGCCGGTACAGCTGCATCCGCAGCGGGTTCATGAACGCCCTCAACCGTGCCAGGTCGGTGATCTGCTCAGGCTCGTGCTTCGGTCGCATGCGCTTACCGTAGGTATGAAGTGAAAACTTCGCAATAACCGCTTCAGAGTTGGATGGCCGAGCAGCCCGGCTTTATGCGCAGGGGACCGGAGACAGCCAGCTCAGCTCGACTTGACTGGCGCTGACGAGGTCAGCGCCTGCTGTCTCCGGGCGCGAGAAGGCTGGTGACCTCGGCGATCGCCTCAGCCGAGGGGTGGAAGTAACGCCGCACGTTCTCCGGCTTCTTGTGCCGCGACTTCGCCATGAGCATCGGCAGGCTGGCCCCGGCCTCACCGAGGTGGGTCAGGCCGGAGTGCCGGTACTCGTGCAGGTCCCAGCCCGTTCCCGTCACACCCCCTACAGCCGTGCGCGCGTCCAGGAGGGCGCGGGCCTGCCCGTACGACAGCCGGACCAGCCCGGTATCCGGGCACACGTCACGCGGGCTGACGACTTTCCCGGGGCCCGGCTTGCGGTGGGTGACGAACACCGGCCCGCGCGTACGGCCCTTGATCAACCGGGGCAGCAGGCGGGCGGTGCCGGCGTCCCAGTACACGGGCTCCATGACGTAGTCCTCGCGCGGGGCGCCGCGGCGTCGGGTGCGCGGCTTCGCGCCCTTGGCCTTCACCGGGGCCCTGCGGGCGGCGAGGTCCAGCTCCTCGATGTTGACGCCGAGGATCTCCTCCGCCCGCGCGACGGTCTCGTAGAGCATCCGCCACAGCGTCTTCTCCCGGAGGTGGACGTCGCGTCGGGCGATCAGCCGGTCGACGGCCATCTTCGAGCGGGCCGGGGTCTCCGAGTCCGGCGGGGGCATCCGCTTCGCCCAGGCCGGGACAGCCGGGCCGTCGTACCCGCGCTCGGCGCACCAGCCCAGCCATGACAGCACCGACGCCCGCCGGGCGTTCCACGTGTTGACCGCGGCCTCGCCCCACAGCCGTTCGAGGGCGCCGCCGATCTCGTCGTCCGCGACGGTGGCGAGCGGGCGGGCCTCGCCGAGGTGTTCGGCGGTCTTGCCGACGCCAATTCCGTACGACCGGAGCGTGTTCGCGTTGTCGAGCGAGTCGAGGAACACGTCGGCTGCCGCGCGGACGGTCAACGCCTTCCCGACGGGCAGTCGTATGACGGCGGGCACAGCTTCCCCCTTGCCACAGATAACGGGGCCGCTTCACGCACGGCCCCGAGAACGTCGCCGCAGGTCGTGATCAGCAATGCCACAGATAATAGGGCGTTATCTGCGGGAAGACTTCAGACGGGTCCGGCCGCCGACGCTCCGTCAGCCGCCCACCAGGGCTGACAGATCT
>NZ_JBSFET010000167.1:0-6482 GCF_053594575.1 Streptomyces sp. NPDC001880 | reverse complement strand
GGCGGGCCGCGGAACGCTCGGTTGAGCACCTCCTCGGCAGGCAGGACGAGCAGGGCTGGTGGAAGGGCGACCTCGCCACCAACGTCACGACGGACAACAAACCGACCACACCCGGCTTCGTTCTGGTGTCGGACGACGTCAGAGCGTCAGTGGGAGACGACTCGAGATGTCAATGGTCGGCGACATGGGGCGTGTCAGTAGGAGGCGACGGCTCGGAGAGCATCCGCAGGCTGTACGCGACGTTGTCGGGGAGGACATCGATGGTGTCGCCGCGGGTGACCATCTCGGCGGCGGCAAGGTCTTCGAGGGATTCCCGCTGAGCAGCGTCGGTCGTGTCGATTCCGCCGTCGGCCCGGACGCGGAGATTTTGCTTGTGGTCCATCTCCCAGCACCGGCCGCGCAGCGTGTCGGGGCGTCTCATGGGGTGAGGGCGGCGTTTCGAGGGTCAGGACGGAACCTGGCGGCGGCGAAGGCGCAGCAGTACTCCGCCCACCGCCAGTGTCGCCATGGCGCCCGACGCGATACCGATGGCCAATCCGCCGCCGAAGCCTGCCCCTTCGTTCGATGCCGCGGTCTCGTCCTGACCCGATACCGTCACTTTCGAGCGCAGGACGATCGCGGGGTAGTCGCACACGTAGTCGCGGTCCTTTTCCGTCACGCAGTCGGCGCTCTTGTGTCGTAGCGTGAATGTCACCGGATACGTTCCGGGCTTCACCGTCTTCTTGATCCGGCCCGCGCCCACCCAGGCGCTCTTGGTGTCACCGAGGGCGGTGTCGTCGGTCAGCGCAGGGCTTGAGACCTCGACTGCCGTCGGGTGCGGGTTGCCAGGGCGTTCCTTGACCGTGAGGTTCACTACCTCGCCAGGCGCCGCAGGGCCACCGACGGAGCCATACCCCTGCTTGGGGAAGGGGAGCTGATCGGCGTGGGCCGCTCCGGCCTGCCCGAGCAACATCAACGGCAGGGCAATTGCGGCAAGTCCGCAGCGGATGGACGAACGCGTGAAGTCGATCATATGTACTTCCCCGTGCCAGTAGTGGTCATACGATCTTGACTGACCTTGACGCAGCCACGCCAGGCGGCGTGGCATGCGTCTCTTTTCATGTGGGGAAACAACCATGAGATTACGCAGAGCGCTGGGTACTGCGGCGGGCACCGCAGCACTCATGCTGCTGCCGGGCTTTCCGGCGATTGCCGACCAAGGCGATCCGACTCCTTCGGGGAGCGCCACCCCGAGCACCCCGGCGGAGCAGTCCTCCGTTTCGCCGCCTGCCGTCCCGGAGCAGCCTTCTGTTCCATCGGCCTCCGTCCCGCCGGAGGAGTCTTCCGCTTCGCCGACCGCCACCCCGGGGGAGCAGTCTTCCGTTCCGTCGGCCCCTGTCCCGGAGGAGAGGTCTTCCGTTCCGCCGACCCCCGTCCCGGCAGGCGGGGACGACGACGCGCGCGGGTTCACGTCGGCTGACGCCGACGACTACTGGACCCCGGAGCGCATGCGGGCCGCGAAGCCCGTCAAGGAGCAGGAGGCCAAGCACTTTCCCGCTCCGACCAGGATGGATCGCGCCGCCAGCCGGCCATTCGAAGGGTTGCCCATCGTCGGCACCTTCTTCTGGAACGACGGCACCGAAACCGGCCGCTTCTGCGGTGGCACGGTCGTCAAGAGCCCCGGCAAGAACATCGTGATGAGCGCCGGTCACTGCTTCGACGACCAGGACGCGCGCAAGAACCTCGCGTTCGTCCCGCAGTACGACGACGGGAAGAAACCGCACGGCTCCTTCACCGTCAAGCCCGGGCGAATCTACGTCGACAAGCGGTACCTGTCCAAGGGCCCGGACGCCGCGGCCGACCTCGACTTCAACTTCCTGCAGCTCGAACCGCGCGGCGGCAAGAACGTCGAGGACGTCGTCGGCGGTGCCGAGCTGATGATCAACGCCGGGTACAACCACGACCCCACCCGTCTCATCGGCTACCCGGCCAACCAGAAACGCCCGCTGGACTGCACGGACAAGACCGTCCGTTACGACAGCACCGATCCCAAGATCCCGGGCAGCTTCCTGCGCATCGCCTGTGACAAGTACTCGGGTGGTGCCTCCGGTGGCCCGTTCCTCATCAAGCGGGGCAGCGGCTGGGGCGTCATCGGCGTCATCGGCGGCTGGAAGACGGGCGGCGACAAGGACGACATCTCCTACAGCTCCTACCTCGACGGCGACGCCAAGGCGCTGTACGACGACGCGGTCAACAACCGTCAGCCGGCGGGCCGTGGTGTCCTGGGCAAGGCCGAGACCTGGCAGCATGCCGACGTCATGGCGGGTGGCTACTTCACTGACGGCAATCCGGGATCCTGGGACTACTCCGACCTGATCGTCCGCTGGTCCGACGGCGAGCTGACCTTGTACCGCGGTGCCGGGGAGGAAGCCGACAACTTCGACAAGGAGATTCGTCTCGTCGCGCCCAACGGCACCTGGAAGCATGCCGCGACCATGGCCGCGGGCGACTTCACCGGGGCCGACCGAGACGACCTGATCGTCCGGTGGACAGATGGCGAACTGACGCTCTATCCAGATGTCGACGAGAAGGGGCTCCACGGCGAGGTGCAGCTGGAGAAGCCCAACGACCTGTGGAAGCACGCCACTTCCATAACCGGTGGTCGCTACACGACCAGCAACAAGTGGGCCGACGATCTCCTGGTCCGATGGAGCGACGGTGAAGTCACCCTGTACACCGACGTCAACCGCGACGGCTTCCACGGCGAGAAGAAACTCGCCGCGCCCAACGGCACCTGGAAGCACGCCTCGACGATCACGTCGGGCGACTTCACCGGCAACGACCAGCACGACCTCATCGTGCGCTGGACGGACGGCGAACTGACCCTCTACAAGGACATCGACCAGAACGGTTTCCACGGCGAGATCCAGGTCAAGAAGCCCAACCGGCTCTGGACGCACGCCACCGTCCTGGGCGCCGGCGATTACACGGACAACCGCCACCCGGACGACTTCCTGGTGCGGTGGTCCGACGGTGAGGTGTCCATGTACCCGGATGCCGACGAGACCGGCCTGAACCGCGAGATCACGCTGGTGTACCCGCCTGCGTAGGGCCTCCCTGCCGGCTGGAGAAGGGCTTTCCCCCCAGGGAGAGCCCTTCTCTCGTCGGATCGCCCTCCTCACATCCGGGAGGGCTTCTTCTTGTCGAAGAGCCAGGTGTCGAAGAGCGCGGTCAAGTCCTTCCCGGACTTGCTCTCGCACAGGGCGATGAACTGCCGGGTGTCAGCATTGCCGTGCCGGTGCTGCCGGGTCCAGGTACGAAGGATGTCGAAGAAGGTCTCGTCGCCGACGGCCCTGCGCACCTTGTGCACGACCATGGCACCGCGTCCGTAGACGGGCGGGTCAAAGACGCGCCCTCCGCTGGGCGGATCCGCTGGCGGGAACGCCCAGATGCCCTCGCTCTCGGCGTCCGTGCCGTCGTAGAAGTCCTCGAAGATCTCCGTAGTGCTCCTGTTGCCCTGCTCCTCCTCCCAAAGCCACTCCGCGTACGTGGCCAGACCCTCGCTGAGCCACATGTCCTTCCACTTTCGCGGGGTGACGGAGTTGCCGAACCACTGGTGTGCCAGTTCGTGCACGAGCAGCGCCTCTTCGGGCGCCTCGCCGAAGTAGGGCTTGGTCTGGGTCTCCAGGGCGTAGTCGAGCCCGGGCAGGTGGTCGACGATGGCACCGGTCGAGGAGAAGGGGTAGGGACCGAAGCGTCTGTCGGCCCAGTCGACGATCTCGGGCACCAGGTCTGCGACATCGGCGGAGTCTTCGGCCTCGTCGGGGTCGATGGCGACGTAGACGGGCACGTCATCATCCGTCCGGCCCTTGTGGATCTCGAAGTAGCCGACGGAGACGTGCGCGAGGTAGCTGGCCATGGGCTCCTCGGTGCGCCAGTGCCGGGTCACCGTTCTACCCTTGTCCTCCTCCGTGATCAGCTCACCGTTGCTGATCACGTCGTAGGGATCGCCGTCCTCGTCCTTGGGCACGGTGACCGTGGTGTCGTACGTGGCCTTGTCCGACGGGTGATGGTTGCCCGGGAACCAGGTCATGGAGCCGGACAGCTGGCCCAGGGCCGTCGAGCCGTCGTCGGTCTCTATCCAGCCTTCCAGGCCTCCGTCGTCGCCCTTGATCGTGCGCGGTGTGCCGTCGTAGGTGACGACTGTCTTGAAAACTTCGCGTTTCCTCACCGTCTTCGCCGGTGTCACGAGCAGCTCGTCCCCCGAGCGATCGACTTGGGCCTTGGCTCCTCGCACCGTGGTGGTGCGTACCCGCAGCCCTGACAGGTCGAGGTTGAAGCGGCTCAGGTCCTGGGTGGCCCGCGCTGTGATGACCGCCGTGCCCTTCAGGTGGTTGGTCTCGGGCACGTAATCCAGCGTCAGCCCGTAGTGCACCACGTCATAGCCGCCATTGCCGAGCGCCGGGAACAGCCGATCCCCCACTCCGGCCGTGCCGGGCTTTCCGACGACGGCACCATTTCCCGGTGCGGAGCCGGTGCAGGACGTCGTCACGGCCAGGAGGAGTGCTGTGGCCGGAGCCCAGCCGGACAGACGGCCCGGGACCACCGACCGCGGCCGGCTGCCCTTCACCATATGCAGTTTCATCTCGTGTCTCCCATCGATCGCAGGACGCGAGACGTCAGAAAGACGGCATCGTCTATTGGTTGCTTCAAGATGGGCAAAAGTTCTTTCGCGGGGAGCAGCGCGTGCTCCACCAAGTACGCCGGGTCGAAGGTGGACCATCCCCGCGGGCGCGGGGAGCAGCCGCCGACAGGACGCCGTGTATTGCTCCGGGCGGGACCATCCCCGCAGGCGCGGGGAGCAGATGATTCACGGGATGCGGGGTGCCCCCGAGGTGGGGCCATCCCCGCGGGCTCGGGGAGCAGCGGCACCTACACGGCCGGCCCGGCTCCGGCCGGGACCATCCCCGCGAGCGCGGGGAGCAGTGGCAGGAGAAGATCAAACCGGTCTGGGAGCTGGGACCATCCCCGCGGGCGCGGGGAGCAGCGGGTGAACGTCGCGGCCCAACTCGTCTTGGCGGGACCATCCCCGCGGGCGCGGGGAGCAGAGCCGTGTCCGCATTTGAAGGTGTGGGGACTGTCGCCGTGCTTTGAACCGTGACCCCCTATCGGTCGATGAAAAGTGACCCCTTCCGTGATCAAGTGATCAGTCTGGCTCCATGGGAGTCAGGTGGAAGAGGTGATCGGTGTGGAGGACTGGGCTGAGATCCGGCGGCTCCACCGTGCGGAGGGAATGTCGATCAAGGGGATCGCGCGGCATCTGGGGATCGCCCGGAACACCGTGCGGCGGGCCGTGGCCGGCGACGATCCGCCGAAGTATCGGCGGGCTCCGAAGGGCTCGATCGTGGACGCGGTGGAGCCGGCCATCCGCGAGTTGCTGGCGGAGTACCCGCGGATGCCCGCCACGGTGATCGCCGAGCGGATCGGCTGGGAACGGTCGCTGTCGGTGCTGAAACGGCGGGTGCGGGAACTGCGGCCGGTTTACCTTCCGGCGGATCCGGTCTCGCGGACGGCGTATCAGCCCGGCAAGCTGGCCCAGTGCGATCTGTGGTTCCCGGCGGCGGAGATTCCTCTGGGCTTCGGGCAGAGTGGCCGCCCGCCGGTGCTCAGTCCGACGCGTGGCCGGATGCCTCCGGACGTCCGCCGTGCTGGAACCACTCCGGCGCCAGGATCGACATCACCGTCGCGTCTACTCGCTCGCCCTCCCAGAGCAGTGCGTCACGCAGCACACCCTCGGCGACGAACCCCACCTTTTCGTAGGCGCGGCGGGCTCGCGGATTGAACGTGTAGACCTCCAGCGAGATACGGTGCAGCCCCAGCCCCTCGAAGCCGTACCCGACGATCAGACGGGTCGCCTCCGTCCCCAGGCCGCGTCCATAAGTGCCGGGCACCAGGAAGATGCGGAAGTTGCAACTTTCGTTACCCGGGTCCCACTCGTTCAGGACCGCCTCGCCAATGACGTTGCCCGTCACCTGCTCGACCACTGCAAGGTCCAACCGGTCATCTTGCTCCGCGCGGCTGCCGTACCAGGCACGCATTCGCCCCTCATCGGGCACGCCGTCGTGATGACTGCCGGTCAACCGTGACGCCTCTGCGTCCAGGAGCATCGGCATCAGCGCAGCCACGTCATCCACCGTGACGGGCCGGAGCAGCACCTGTTCCCCTCTCAGCGACGGCTTGTTGAGGAAGTCCGGGCGTGGAGCACTTCGAACGTGATCAACCATTGCCGCATTGTGTCCGACTGATCCGCCCAACGTCCTCCTGATATTCGACGCAGGACCTGGTCACTCAACCCCCGTGATCGGGGAGACAGGGCCTAGTAGTACTTCGTTAGGTTGATTTGATCTTGGTGGTTGCGGTGGCGCATGCTGCGGCCTGTGGATCTTGGTGAGGTGGAGCGGCTCCGTGAACGCCTCGGCGCATTCGTGGCCGAGGTGTTCGTG
>NZ_JBSFET010000166.1:0-6621 GCF_053594575.1 Streptomyces sp. NPDC001880 | reverse complement strand
CTCAGCCGGTTCCGGTCGTGCGTCCGGATCCGCCGGGCCCGCACCGGCCGGGAGCGACCGTCGTCCCCGTACAGCGGATGCCGCTGCCGGTGGTGCCCGAGTACGCCGCTCCCGTGGCCACGGGACCGACAGAGGGCGCCGAGTCCCTCCTTCCCGGGCCACCGAGCCTTTCGGTACGGGTTCCGCAACGCACATCCGCTCCGGCTGCCGGAGCCGGCTCCACCGGGGCCGCCCGCACCGGAACCTCTGGCGTCTCCGGGGCCACGGCCGAGGTACTTCAGCGCGCGGCGGCCGCCGCCGGAGTCACCGGTGTTCCGCTGCGGGCGGTTCCGGCGAAGGCCGCCCAGCAACCGGGAAGGACCGGGCCGGCCGGTTCGGCCGAATCGCCCTCCGACGATGCTCCGGCCGCGAACCGGGTCACCGCGGCGGACATCGAGGAACTGGCCCGCCGTCTGCTCGACCCGGTGAGCCGGCTGATCCGGGCGGACATGCGCAGAGGGCGGGAGCGTACCGGGCGGCTGTACGACGGACGCCGCTGAAAGCGGCCCGAACGGCATTGCACCGCACGGTACTTGGATACAGCAGAGAAGAAGAGAAGCACATGACGGACAACATCTTCGCGACGAGCGTGTTCTTCAAGCTCGTCATCGGGGGCAGCGATCTGGGTGCCTTCCACACCTGCTCGGGTCTGGGCGCCGAGGTGGAGATGGAGCAGTACGCCGAGGGCGGCAACAACGGTTTCACCTGGCAGCTGCCGGGACGGATCACCTGGACCAACATCACACTGACCCGCCCCGTCACCGCCGACACGCTCAAGATCGCGCGGTGGCTGAACGAGACGATTCAGCGGGTCGAGCCCAAGGACGGCGAGATCGTCGCACTCCGTCCGGACCTCAGCCGCATCATCAGCTGGCAGGTGCACGGAATCGTGCCGGTCCGCTGGCAGGGGCCGTCCTTCGACCCCGCCAACTCCCAGGCGGCGATCGAGACGCTGGAGATCGCGCACGAGGGCCTGGAGCCGTCCTGATGTTCCGTCATGTTCAGTAACAGGTACAGGTAGCAGAGAAGACCGGGAAGGAGGAGCGCAATGTCACCCGCTGTCCGTACCAGCCGTGCTCGCGCCCAGCTGACCATCATGGAACCGCCGACGACCGTCGGCGCCAAACCGGGCGGGAACCTCGCCCGGATCACCCTGCAGTTCAACCCCGCGAAGCTGTCGCTGAGCAAGAGCACCGAGTGGCGGCGTACGCCGTCCCGGATGGCTGGGCAGTCCGCACTGCCCGAGTTCGTGGGCAGTGGACCCCGGGCGCTGTCCCTGGAGGTCTTCCTGGACTCCACCGCCACCCATGACAACTCGGTGGAGAAGGCGGTGGAGCAGCTGATGATGGCGTGCGTGCCCACCCCGAGCAGCCTGGCCCGCAAGACGCCCGCCAGCCCCTGGGTCCGCTTCGACTGGGGCACGTCGAAGACGACCTCGTTCGACGGCGTGATGTCCAACCTCTCCGTCTCGTACACCCTGTTCGATGTGGACGGGAAGCCGTTGCGCGCCACCTGCGCCCTGTCGATCGAGGAGGCGAGCGTGGACCCGGCGGGCCAGAACCCCACGTCCGGCTCGCGGGAGGCACGTCGTACGCACCGGGTCGTCGCCGGTGACAGCCTGCCGTTGCTGGCCTGGCGGGAGTACGGCGACGCCACGGCATGGCGCACGATCGCCGAGGCCAACGACGTGGACGACCCGATGCAGTTGATCCCCGGCAGGGAGCTGGTCGTGCCCGGACTGGAAGACCACGCTCCGGAGGGCAGCCGGTGACCGCCCCCGGCCGCTCCTTCGCTGCGGACCCCATCGTCGAGGCCCCCGGTGAGCTGCCCGCGGCCTGGGCCGCCCAGCTGGTGAGCTGCGTGGTGGACGAGAACGTCGGCCTGCCGGACACCGCCGTGCTGACGTACCGCGACCCCGATCACAAGCTGCTCACCGCCACCGGACTCACCATCGGCACCCCGGTGAAGATCTCCGTGGTCACCGTGCAGGAGCGGGTGCGCGAGCGGCTGTTCACCGGTGAGGTCACGGCGGTCGAGCTGGACAGCGACACCACCGGTTCGTTCACGGTGGTCCGCGCCTTCTCCAGGGCCCACCGGCTCCAGCGCGGTCGGAAGGTGGTGGCCTTCCGCAACATGAAGACCGCGGACATCGTCCGCAAGGTCGCCGCGGGTGCCGGGCTGGCCTGCGGGAAGATCGAGGCCGCGCCCATCATGTACAAGCAGCTCACCCAGCCCAATGTCTCGGACTGGGAGTTCCTCCAGTACCTCGCGGGCGAGAGCGGCGCGCACGTACGGGTGGACGACAAAGGCCTGTTGCAGTTCGTGAAGCCGAAGCCCGCGTCCTCCGCCCCCTCGCCCGCCACCTCCGCCACCCGGCACCCGATGGTCCTGGAGTACGGGCGTAATCTGCTGGCCCTGCGGGCCGTGCTGACCGGTGCGGACGGGGCGGACAGTGTGGAGGTGCGCGGCTGGAACGTCGACACCAAGACACGGCTGGTGGCGCGCGAGCAGTCCGTCCGCAGCGACACGGTGACCCCCGGGATGAGCCCGTCGGTGGCAGCCGGGGCCTTCGGTTCGAACACCCGGATGACGGTCACCGACACCCCGTACCGGACGCAGGCGGAGGCCAGGGCCGTTGCCGGTTCGGTGGCCGCCTCGGTGAGTGCCGGATTCGGCGAGATCGAGGCGGTCGCCGAGGGCAATCCCCAGCTGCGGGCGGGCGAGCCGGTGACCCTCGGCAACGTCGGGCCCGCGTTCGCAGGGCGCTACACGGCGACCGCCGCGCACCACGTGCTGGAACCCAACGGCGGCTACCGTACGACCGTGCTGGTGAGCGCAGCCCCCGACCGCTCCCTGGCAGGGCTGGCCAGCGGTGCGAACGCACCCTCGCGCGGCCCGCGCATGCCGGGTCTCGCGATCGGCGTGGTCACCGACATCCGCGAGGGCAAGGCCGAACGGGGCTGGGTCCGGCTGAAGTTCCCCTGGCTCGACGACACCTATGTGACCGACTGGGTCCGTACGGTGCAGTGGGGCGGCCAGGGCGGCGGCGGGGTGTTCAGCCCCGAGGTCAACGACGAGGTACTGGTCGGGTTCGAGCAGGGGCTGCTGGACAGCCCATATGTGCTCGGCGGTCTCTACAACGGGGTCGACAAGCCCTCGCCGCACGACGTTCCCCTGGTCGACCCGACCAGCGGAAAGGTCAACCGCCGTTCCCTGGTGTCCCGTTCGGGCAACCGGCTGGAGCTGCTGGACGCTCCGCGCGGACCGTCGGGTGTCCGGCTGGCCACCGGTGACAAACGGCTCGAAGTCACCCTGGACGAGCGGCGGAGCGAGATCGCGCTGACGGTGTACGCCCGCGGCGGCACCCGGGCGCTGAGCTCCGTGACCCTGTCCGCGTCCGGGATCACACTGGACGCCGGGACGGGCGACGTGAACATCAAGGGCAGCTCGGTGACCGTCAACGGCAAGACGGGGGTCACGATCGACGGCGGACTGCTCGGCGTACTCAAGGCCAAGCTCATCCGGATCAACTGACGACCCCACCCACCGTCCGTCCGCCCCCCAGAAGTCCCTTCCCCAGCAAGGAGAACACCGACCATGCCCCCCGCAGCCCGCACGGGCGACAGCACCGCCCACGGCGGCCTCATCGGCACCCCGCCCCCGGGTGCGGTGGCCGTCGCCACCGTGCTGATCGGCGGCCGGCCCGCGGCCGTCACCGGGAGCCTGCACGTGTGCGTCGTTCCTCCGCACGCCGCACTCGGGCCGGGGAACGTGATCATGCCCAACCCGGCCGCCGCGGTCACCGGGCAGGTCCTGATAGGCGGGCTGCCCGCCGCCCGGATGCGGGACAACACCAGCTGCGGCGCGCCCATCATCAGCGGTGCGCTGAACGTACTGATCGGGGGCCCGATGTGAGCGGCGGCGGATTCATCGGACGCGGCTGGGGCTTCCCGCTGCGGGTCGGCGCCACGGGCGGTATCGGCATGGTCGAGCGGGACCGGGAGATCGAGGAGGCGATCGGACTGGTGCTCGGCACGGCACCGGGCGAGCGGCCGATGCGCCCGGAGTTCGGCTGCGGCATCCACGACTACGTCTTCGCACCCGGTGACGGTGCCACCGCCGGGCGCATCGCCCACGAGGTCCGCACCTCGCTGGAGCGGTGGGAGCCGCGCATAGAGGTGACCGACGTGGTGATCGCGTTCGACGCCATCGAGGAGGGCACTCTGTACATCGACGTGCACTACACCGTGCGGGCCACGAACGACCTGCGCAACCTCGTCTTCCCCTTCTACACCATTCCGTCCTCCGAGGGCTCCGAAGAATCGGGAGTGCGCTGATGGCCCTGCCCTCACCCAACCTGGACGACCGCCGCTTCCAGCAGCTCGTCGACGAGGCCAAGCGGTACGTCCAGCAGCGCTCACCCGAGTGGACCGACCACAATGTGTCGGACCCCGGGGTCACGCTCATCGAGACGTTCGCGTACATGGTCGACCAGCTGCTGTACCGGTTGAACCGGGTGCCGGACAAGAACTACTCGGCCTTCCTCGACCTGCTGGGCGTCACCCTGTTCCCGCCGTCGGTGGCGCGGGCGGAGGTCGACTTCTGGCTGTCCGCGCCGCAGCCGGAGACCGTGCGGCTCCCGGCGGGCACGGAGGTCGCCACCTCACGCGGCGAGTCCGAGGAGGCGGTGGTGTTCTCCACCTCCGAAGAGCTGCCGATCGTGCCGAGTTCGCTGGTCCGGCTGGTCACCGCGCCGGTGTCCGGCGACCAGACCGACCGCACCGCGCCACTCGGCGCCGGCAAGGACATCCCGTGCTTCCAGCCCCGCCCGGAGCCCGGTGACGCCCTGCTGTTCGGGCTGCCCACCGCGGTGCCCCGCTGCATCGTCGCCGTACGCCTGGACAGCCGGGTGGAGGGCGTCGGGGTCGACCCGCGCCAGCCCCCGCTGGTGTGGGAGGCGTGGGACGGTGCCCGCTGGGTCACCTGCCAGACCGGCACCGACAGCACCGGCGGGCTGAACAGACCCGGCGAGGTGATCGTGTTCGTCCCTGCCGGACACACCACGTCGGTGACCGCGGGGACCCGGGCGGGATGGCTGCGCTGCCGGGTCACCGCGCCGGAACCGGGCCAGCCGTTCTACTCCGAGTCGCCGACGATCCGGGAGGCCGAGGTGTTCACCGTGGGCGGCACGGCGAACGTCGAACACGCGGAGACCGTCCTCGATGTTCCGCTCGGCACGTCCGAAGGCGTCGCCGGGCAGCGGTTCTCCGTGAGCCGGGCACCGCTGCTGCTGGACGGAGAGCCGCCGATCGTCCAGGTTTCCTCCGCGGACGGCTGGCAGGACTGGACTGCGGTGGAGCACTTCGGGTCCTCCTTGCCGCACGACCGGCATGTGCGGATCGACGCCGTCTCCGGTGAGTTCGCGTTCCCGCCGGAGGTACGCGAACCGGACGGAACGATGCGCTCCTACGGAGCGGTGCCCGAGAAGGGCGCACAGCTGCGGATCCCGCGCTACCGGACCGGCGGCGGCGCGGCCGGGAACGTCGCCCGGGGCGCGATCAGTGTGCTGCGCAGCTCGGTGCCGTACGTGGCGGGCGTGGACAACCGGGAGGCGGCCCGGGGCGGGGTCGACGGCGAGACCGTGGAGAACGCGAAGGTCCGGGCGCCGAACATCCTGCGGGTGCAGGAACGGGCGGTCACGGCCGGGGACTACGAGGCCGTCGCCCGCGAGGCCGCGCCTTCGCTGCGCAGGGTCCGGTGCCTGCCCGCCGTCGCGGGCGAAGCAGGCGCGGTACGGGTCCTGGTGGTGCCCGACGCGGTCGCCGACGAGGGCGGCCAGCTCCGGTTCGAGCAGCTGATCCCGTCGGACTCGGTGCTCGCGGCGGTCACGGAGCGGCTCGACGAACGGCGACTGGTCGGCACCCGGCTGGTGGTGGAACCGCCCGCGTACCAGGGAGTCACCGTGGTCGCCAGGCTGGTGACGGCCGGCGGCGACGTGGACCGGGTCCGGGCGGGCGCGGTCGCGGCACTGTTCCGTCACATCGACCCGCTGCGGGGCGGTGCGGACGGGACCGGGTGGCCGTTCGGCAGGCCGGTGCAGTACGGCGAGATCTTCGCCGTGCTCCAGGGCGTGCCGGGGGTGTCCCTGGTGGAGGAGGTACGGATGTTTCCCGCGGACCCGATCACCGGGCGGCGCGGTGCAGCGGTGCAGTGGATCGATGTCGCCCCGGGCGCCCTGGTCTTCTCGCACCAGCACCAGGTGGAGGTCACCGCGAGCGTGGGCGGTGACGGCTCATGACCAGAGCCGCGGTTCCGGGGCTCGCCAGCCGCTATCCGATCGGCGGGCTGCTGCCCGCGCTGTACGCGGACGACGACCTGGCCCAGCGGTTCACCGCGGGCCTCGACACCGTACTGGCGCCCGTCCTGTCCACGCTGGACAACCTCCCGGCCTACTTCGACCCGTTGCTGACACCGGCCGACTTCCTGCCCTGGCTGTCGTCACGGGATCCGGGCATCCTTGCCGGGCGGAGCGCCCCTGCCACGCTGCCCGACGGAGATGCCGTACGGATCGCTACCGGCGCC
>NZ_JBSFET010000165.1:0-6715 GCF_053594575.1 Streptomyces sp. NPDC001880 | reverse complement strand
TCGACTCCAGACGCGTGCGCCGAAGGTCCACCGCTGCCTCCAGAGCCGGCACGGACAGCGGCCGTCCCGCGCTCGCGAGGGCAGCGAGGGTCTGTTCCTTGCAAACAGGTGACCGGCCCGGTCAGTGGCCTGCCCTCGGGGGCCCTGGCCCTGGCGGGCAGTCGCCGCACCTGTCCGGCCACGGCAGGCTCGACGAGCCGGCGGCCGCCGTCACCACCGGCACGACGGTGGAAGTGCGGCCGCCCCGGCCCGGCCACCTCGATCTGCGCCAGGCGGAATCGAGTCGCCGGCGGCCGGCCCGGGGCGGGGCCGGACGACGCTCGATTCTCTTGGTGCTTCGTGACACGACATCTCGAAGCGTGCGGAACGGCCGCGTCCTCTGTCACGCGATCACGCAGGCCTCAGCAGACCGGGTGACCTGCGACGTCAAGCAACAAGCCAAAGCTCCGCCGGAGATCCGATCGGCAGGCTCCACCATCCGGGCACCCGAGGCGAAACGTGGACACACCGGGCGGTTCGGCACTACGACGTGGGGGTCACCGGTAGTACACGGCGGTCCGCCTGCCGTCGACCTCGTGGATCTGGACGGGCGTGTCGAACACCTCGGTGAGCACTTCGGCGCGCATCATCGCGTCGACGGTGTCGGAGGCGGCGACGCGGCCGTCGCGCAGGGCGATGATCCGGTCGGAGTAGGTGGCGGCGAAGTTGATGTCGTGCACGATCAGGACGACCGTCTTGCCGAGTTCGTCGGCGGCGCGGCGCAACTGGCCCATCATCCGCACGGAGTGCTTCATGTCGAGGTTGTTGAGGGGTTCGTCCAGCAGCACGTACCGGGTGTCCTGGGCGAGCACCATCGCGACGTAGGCGCGCTGGCGCTGGCCGCCGGAGAGCTGGTCGAGGTAGCGGTGTTGGAGGTCGCCGAGGTGGAGGAAGTCGAGCGCCTCATCCACCTTGGCCACGCACTGGGGGGTGAGCCGTCCATGGCTGTGCGGGAACCGGCCGAAGGCGACCAGTTCGCGCACCGTCACCCGGGCGGTGAAGTGGTTCTCCTGCCGCAGGATGGACAGCGTCCGGGCCACCTCCTGCGACTTGGCCCGGTGGATGTCGAGGCCGTCGACGGTGACCGTGCCCGAGGTCGGCTCGACGAGCCGGCCGATGATGGTCAGCAGGGTGGACTTCCCGGCGCCGTTGGGGCCCACGAGCGAGGTGACGCCGCCCGCGGTGATCTGTCCGGAGACGGGGCCGAGCACGGTGTCGTCGCCGTAACTCTTGCGTATGTCGGTGAACTCGATCACAAGGTGCCCTTCCGGAGGAGGTGCGCGAGGAAGATCGCCCCGCCGAGGAAATCGATGACGACGGTGAGCATGCCGGAGGCGTAGAAGACGTGCTCCATCACGAACTGTCCACCCGCCAGGGTGATCAGCCCGATGAGGAAGGCCATCGGCAGCACGACGAGGTGCCGGTGGGTGCCCGCGACCTGGTAGGCCAGCATCGCCGTGACGAACCCGAAGAAGGTCATGGGGCCGGCGAGCGCGGTCGACATCGCGATGAGGACGGAGATCAGCAGCAGCATCACCGTCAGCTCGCGCTTGTGGTCGATGCCCAGGTTGGTGGCGGCCTCCCGGCCGAGCAGCAGGGTGTCCAGTCGGTAACGGCGCTGCCAGATGACCGCGCCGACGACCAGGCACACCACGCCGGCCAGCGGCAGGTACTCCGCTTCGGCGGTGCTGAGCCGCCCGGACAACCGGGTCGCCAGGATGTCGTGCTCGGCGGGCGACAGCAGCCGTTGCAGGAAGTCCGACAGGCCGCGGAAGGCGAGCCCCAGCGCCATACCGACCAGTAGCAGCACATGGAGGCTGCCCCTGCGCCCGGAGAATAGCCAGCCGAACAGCAGCATCGTGAAGCCGACCATCAGCAGCGTCTGGGTGATCAGCTTCGGCAGCCCGTCCGTGGCGGCGAGGACGCTGCCGCCGAAGACGGACACCAGCAGTGTCTGCATCAGGATGTAGACGGCGTCGAACCCCATGACCGACGGGGTGAGCAGCCGGTTGTGGGTGATCGTCTGGAACACCACCGTCGCCACCGCCTGCGCGAACGCGACGACCGCCATGGTGCCGAACACGGTCAGGCGTCGCTCGAGGGCGAAGCCGAAGGACCCCTCGATGAACAGGAAGAGGAAGGCGCTCACGGAGACGGCGGCCAGGGCCGCGGCCACCGTGAGTCGGCCCGCCGGGGGCAGCCCGCGACGCCGGGGCTTCGTGCCGCCGGCCGGTTCACCGGTCGGTGCGGTGTTCGGCGCAGGGGAAGCGGCCGACACGTGAGGCTCAGACATGGGCCTTCCCTCGTTGACGCAGGATCATCGCGACGAACACGACCCCACCGGCCGCTCCGAGCACCACCGTCGCCGGGATCTCCAGCGGGGAGACGACGACCCGTCCGACGAGGTCACAGGCGATCATCAGGGCGATGCTGCTGAGCACCACCCAGGGCAGGTTCTTGCGGACGTCGTCGCCGCGCGCCATGGAGACGAGGTTCGGCACGATCAGACCGAGGAAGGGGATGAACCCGACGACCACGGTGGTCACGCCGGTGGCCAGGGCGACCATGGTGAGCCCGATGAACAGGATGCGCCGGTAGGGCAGCCCGAGGCTGACGGCCGTGTCACGGCCGAGCCCGGCAATGGTGAAGCGGTCCGCCGCGAGGTACAGGCCGATGACGATGGCCCCCACCACCCACAGCGGTTCGTAGGTGCCGCGCACCACGGAGCTGAACCCGCCCGAGCGCCAGGTGGCGAGCGTCTGCAACAGGTTGGTGGTGGAGGCGATGTACAGGGTCACCGCGCTGACCAGCGCGCCCAGCATGATGCCCACGATCGGGACGATGACCTGCGACCTGAGCACGATCCGCCCGAGCACGAAAAGGAAGACCAGCGTGCCGATGAAGGCGAAGGCACTCGCGGCCCCCATCTTGACCAGGGCCGACGAGTCCGGGGCGAGGAGGGTGAGCAGCAGCACGCCCAGCGCCGCCCACTCGCTGGTGCCGGTGGTGGTCGGCTCGACGAATCGATTCTGCACCAGCATCTGCATGATCACGCCGGAGACGGCCATGGCGGAGGCGGCGAGGACGAGGGCCAGAGTCCGCGGCACGCGCGAGATGAGGAACATCCTTCGGTCGTCGGGGTCGGTGAACAGGGAGCGCAGGTCGATGTCGTACCCGCCGACGAACAGCGAGACGATGACCAGGGCCAGCACACAGAGGGTTGCGAGCGGCAGGGAAAATCGGCGCATGGGGCTTCCGGGGCGAGGGAGGACAAGCGGGCCCCGCACCGGGCGGGGCCGCTTCGACGCTGAGATGTCAGGCCGCGTTGAACGCGGTCGCCACCTGGTTGAAAGCGTCGGTGTACGCCTGGACGCCCTCGGTCAGGTAGAAGTCGTTGGCCAGGTAGATGACTTGGTCCTGCTTGCGGAACGTGGTGTTGTCCCACGCCTCCATGCCGTCCACGACCTTCTTCGCCGCGACGGCCTTGGCGCCGTCCTCGGTGCCCACGGCCGCGTCGCGGTCCAGCACGATCATCCAGTCCGGGTTGAGCTTGGCGATCGTCTCGGGGGCGAGCCCGGAGTCGTCGTGCACGGAGGTGCTGTCCTCGCCCTCGGCGCTGAGCACGTTCTTCAGGTTCAGCGGCTCGGTGAGGCGGCCGATCCGGCTCGCAGCGTTGTCGACCTTGCCCGCGCTGGCGACCCCCAGGAACACGCTCTCGCCCTTGGTGGCACTGGCGGCGTCCTGCTGCGCCTTGTCCAGGGCGGTGACGATCTCCTCGGCCTTCGCCTCTTCGTCGAAGATCTTCCCGAGCGCCTCGGTCTGGGTCTTCAGGGAGTTCACGTAACCGCCCTCCGCCTCGTCGGACGGGGCGATGTCCACCGTCTTGGCGATCTTGGACAGCTTGTCGTGGTGGTCGGCGAAGCGGTAACCGCCGATGATCAGGTCCGGCTGGGCAGCGTTGATCGCCTCGAACTTCGGCTCGAAGTGCATACCGGCGTCCTTGATGGACGCGTCGTTCTTCCAGTCCTCGTAGCCCGCGTCCGGCAGCAGCCCCTTCGGCACCGCGACGGGCTTCACACCCAACGCCTTGAGCGTCGCGAAAGACGTGTTGTCGAGCGCCGCGACCCGGGCGGGCTTGAAAGGAACTTCGAGGTCGCCCTCGGCGGTGGCGACAGTGACGGTGCTCGCACCCTTCTCGGTCCTCGCCGAATCCGCCTTCTTCTCTTCGGAACCTCCGCAGGCGCTCAACACCAACCCCGCGCACAGGACAGAACTGGCCACGATGGCGGTCTTACGGAAGCGGGTGGTACGCACGGCGGGTGACTCCTGAGACGGGTGGGGCAGTCGTCACCACAGGGTGATGCGACCACGTGAACGTGTAACCATGGTTAGCCTAACCTAAGTAGCGACGGAAGATCGCTAGTGGGTGACGTATGCGTCGCAACCGTGATGAAGGCGCGGATGCAGTCCGACCGGGGGCGGCGCCGTCGAGCGGACCAGGGCCTCGTTCCGCGTCCCGAATGAGAGTCGTGACGGTGAGTTCGGGGTCGGCGCCCGACGGGTGGAATCAGCCGGATCAGCCAGCCCCGAAGTGCGGAGCCAGTGCCCCTGCAGGCAACGTTCGCCCCGTCGCGTCGCCCGGCCCCGGCCTCACCGACCGCCACGGCATCGTGCGCGACGGCGACAGTCGCACCGCCCGGCGGATGCCGGGCCGGTCGTCGGCCCGGCATCCGCCGGAGTGCCCGACCCGGAACTCAGTCCGGCAGCCACGCCCGCCAGACGGACTCGTTCTTCCTCACCCACCGCTCCGCGGCTTCCTCGGGCGACAGCTTCTGGTCCGCGATCATCAGCGCCACCTCGTTCTGTGCCTGTGTCGTCCAGTGGAACTTCTTCAGGAACTCGGCGGCGCTGGTGCCCCCGTGTGCGAACCGGGCGTTGAGGAACTTCCGCAGCGGAGTGTGCGGGTACGCGCACGCCACCTTCTCCGGGTCGGCGTCGCAGCCCTCCTTGTACGCGGGCAGCTTCACCTCCGTCATCGGAACCTGCTCGAACAGCCACTGCGGCTTGTACCAGTAGGTGAGGAACGGCTTCTTCTCCTTGGCGAACTGCTTGATCTGCGTGATCTGCGCCGCCTCGGAGCCGGAGAACACCACCTGGTAGTCCAGGTCCAGATTCCTCACCAGCGCCTTGTCGTTGGTGACGTACGAGGGCGAGCCGTCCAGGAGCTGGCCCTTGCCGCCGCTCTCCGCGGTACGGAGCCGGCCGGCGTACTTGTCGAGGTTCTTCCAGTCCGTCACGTCCGGGTTGGCGTCGGCGAAGTACTTCGGCACGAACCAGCCGATGTGGCCGGTGACTCCGAGCTCGCCACCCGGTGCGATGGTCTTCTTGTCGGCGACGTAACGCTCCTCCTGCTCCGGGTGGCCCCAGTCCTCCAGGATCGCGTCGACGCGGCCCTGGCTCAGCGCGTCCCAGGCCGGCACCTCGTCGATCTGGACGGTGTCGACGCGGTATCCCAGCTCGTGCTCGAGCAGATACCCGGCGACGGCCACGTTGGCCTGCGCGCCCACCCACGACTGGACGGAGAGGGTCACGGTCCTGGCGCCGTGCGCGTCGGCGTACGGGGACGACTGCTTGGTCATGTCCGCGGCGCCACACCCCGTCAGGGCCAGCAGCCCGAACGCGGTGGCGGCGGCGATGGTGCTCCTACGCATCCCGGCTCTCCTTCCCGGCAGGCTGTGTGACCCGGTCCAGCATCAGCCCGAGACACACGATCGCTGCGCCCGCGACAAGACCGCTCGCCAGGTCGCCCTGGGCCAGCCCGAACACCACCTCGTAGCCGAGCGCACCGCCGCCGACCAGGCCCCCGATGATGACGACGGCGAGGACGAGGACCACACCCTGATTGACGGCCAGCAGCAACGCGGGCCGGGCAAGGGGGAGTTGGACCTGGCGCAGCTGCTGCCAGCCGGTCGCCCCGAGGGAGCGGGACGACTCCATCGCGACCGGGTCCACGGCGCGCATGCCCTGTGCGGTGATACGGACGACGGCGGGCAGTGCGTACACCACGGCCGCGGCGGTGGCGGGTGCCCGGCCGACGCCCAACAGCGCGACCACCGGGATGAGGTACACGAACTGCGGCATCGTCTGGAAGACGTCGAGCACGGGCCGCAGCAGCCGCTCCAGGCGGGGGCTGCGGGCCGCGGCGACACCGGTGGCGACACCGGCGAGGAGTGTGATGGCAACCGCGGTCAGCACCTGCGAGAGGGTGTCCAGCGCCGGGTACCACACCCCGAGCACCCCGATCGCGGTCATCGCGAGCACGGCGGTCAGCGCGGTGCGCCAGGTGCCGAGGAACTGGGCGATGACCCCCACGAGGAGGAGTACGGCCCACCACGGCAGCCATTGCAGGCCGTCACGCACCGGGTCGAGGACCCAGGTGGTGAAGCGTGCGGCCCAGTCGGCGGTGCCGCCGATCACGGGGATGCCGGAGTACAGGTGCGCGGTCATCCAGTCGACAGCGCGGTTTACCGAACCCGCGATGTCCACCGTCCAGGCGTCCGGCCACGACAGCCGGCCGGTGAATCGGCCGACGAGAGCCACGGCGACCGTGCCGGCCGCGGCCGCTAGGCGTACGCCGCCGGTCCCGGTCACATCGATGCGCCGCACCTTATGTCCT